>NZ_JAEHBI010000159.1:0-1410 GCF_016483705.1 Bacillus cereus group sp. N6 | reverse complement strand
TACTTTCCCCATGTAGACACCTCATTTGGTTCATTTTTTATTATAGTAACCTGTGTCTACTTTTTAGTCTAACATCAGCTGAATACTGTGAAGAAACTCGACATCTATTGTAGATTGATTCATTACTATTTTTTTCATCATGGTAAACCTCCTTTCCCTCAGAAATAACACCGGGTGAACAAGTGAGGATACGTTCTGTTTTTGTGCTCACCATTTTTCTTTTTCCACAACGTTTCCTAACAAGAAAAGTCGATTCTCTTCTACAAAAGAGAAGGCTACTTTTCACGTTGCTTATCCTATTCTATACAAATCCCAAGCACATGGTGCCAGTTGTTTTTGTTTATTTCACCAAAAATGTACGTATAACAGAGATATATTCGAGATTATCATGCGAAATGTTGGTTTTTAGAACCATTTTTCTCATATATGCATGTGAGGTAAATAGAATGCTCCATTGAAAATAGCGTGTATTTACATATAACCGTCAAGAAATGGTTCTATCTTTCCATACTATGGGATATACTGTACATGACATCGAGAGAATCACCACGTGAGAGTACTTTTAACTGGGGAAGGTGCTTTATATTTTGCACATATTCTAAAAAATCTTTACATATAGTAAACTGCTCCTGTTATGTTATATACAATTCGTTCTATACGAAAAAACAATCCAGACCACCACCCTGGATTGTTTTTTCTATTTTTTGAGTTATATAACATAATTTTCTGCTTTATCATATCTATCTCCACCGCTTCAAGAATAACAAATTTCCACACTAATCGATTTTCGATTACCGGAACCATTCCCGTCTCCACAAGCCCATGCGTTGCGCTCTAACGGAAGACCTTGTACAGCCTCTTTATCGTCTACTGCAATATGGAATGACACTTCCTTATTATTTCGTATCATATAAGTAATGTCATTTTCTGCTGGTGCATCATTATACGTGTAGGGTAGGTGCTTTTCCCATTCTTTGTATACAAAAAAAGGCTCCAGAATTGGAGCACACAAATAAAATGAATTAAAACAAATAACAGACTGTATTCATGCTAACATGTCTTGATTATGATTTATATTTCATTTTATACCTTTATAAAAGTACAAGAAACATCTATACTTTTCATCACACATTACCGTATAATCATATTACCATCTAACAAACCGTCTTAGGTGCTTCAAAACTTCTAAGACCTAAAGCCCATTGCCTCATCATTACAATGGGCTTTTTCTAGTTGTATCCATATTTTACTAATCTTCTTCATACCAAAGAGCACCTTCTAGATTTGGTTACATATACTAAAAATGTACATTTCTTCTTTCATATAGATTTTACCAACCGCAAAATAGCGTACTCTCTGGTCAAGAGTGCGCTATTTTGTTTTTACTTCACATACACATAGGCTTCATTT
>NZ_JAEHBI010000158.1:0-1579 GCF_016483705.1 Bacillus cereus group sp. N6 | reverse complement strand
ACTTTCCCCATGTAGACACCTCATTTGGTTCATTTTTTATTATAGTAACCTGTGTCTACTTTTTAGTCTAACATCATGTATTCAAATAAAGCACAAGCAACTTGAATGAATAAAATGATTGATGGTTATCGCTTTGTATTCCACCATCGTATACCTCTATGTGATAACGTATACGATGAAACATAAAAGGGTTTGGCATATGATACATGTTCCACCAAACTTCTTTCCATAAAAAAAGAAGTGGATAGTATTGTGATGCAGTCATCTGCATACATCTTTCAGTTATGTTCTTGTTGTGGTGTACGTCATGATAGAGATAGTAACACAAGTATCAATCTAATGGATAAAGCGATACGGCTATCTTCATTGCTAAACGCAGTGAAAGTGAAGTGACCCCTGTCAAGTAGACAGTATTCAAAAAACACAACTAAGCAACCTGAGTTCTATATTTATTTGGACTCAGGTTATTTAGTTTCTTTTGGAACCTTTGTTGATTATAAAAGTGTATATATTTGCGCACAGCAAACTTAACCTCATCAGCTGTGTGGAAAGAGTATAAATGAAAACACTCTGACTTAAAGTGACTGAAGAAGCTTTCTATACAAGCATTGTCCCAACAGTTTCCCTTTCTGGACATACTAGCCTTCATCTGATATTTTTTAAGTAGTTGATTATATTGACGAGATGTGTACTGGAACCCCTGACCACTATGCAGGAGAACTCCTTTCACGTTTCGTTTTTTCTTGCCTTTTTAAGTGTGTCTAGCACTAGTTTTAGGTCATTTCTACGGCTAATTTCATGGGCAACAATTTCATTGTTGTATAGGTCTTTAATAGCGGATAAGTACAATCTTTGTCCATTGAAAATCAAATAGGTAATATCTGTTACCCATTTTTCGTTTAGTTTGGAAGCTTGGAAATCCCTGTTCAGATGGTTATCTGAAATCACATAAGCTTCTTTCTTCCCGTAATAAGGTCGTTTTCTCCTAATAATGGCTTTGATACCTAGTTCACCTATCAACCTTTGTATACGTTTGTGATTAAAATGAAGGTTATAAGTGGCTTTCAGCCAAACTTGTAATCTCCTGTATCCATAAATCCCCTTAAGTTTTGTATGACACTCCAATATCTTCTTTTTGATTTCGGTATCCTCCAATTGTTTTTCAGAAGGCGTCAACTGTCGCTTTACCCATTTGTAGTACCCACCTCTAGTCACTCCAGCGATATCACATAGAATGGTAACTGCATAACCTTTTTCTGATAACCCTTTGATGACTTCAAACTTCCTCGTTTTCGGTACAGATTCCAATCCTCCTTTTACATCCCTAAGAGCTTTTTTCACATTCCATTCTCCGCTTCTAATCGTTTTATTTTAGCTTCTGGATCTTCTGGCTTGGTTTTTGGTCTACCTATACCTGGTTCTTTCATTTTACCACGTTTTTCTTCTAGTCCTTTGATATCTTCAGCTTCAAAGTGTTTTACCCAACGTCTTACCACCGAGTCATCAATTCCTAATTCTTTAGCGACCGTTTTGTATCCCATTCCTTCTTTCAAGTATAAATTTACTGCTTTTTTCTTAA
>NZ_JAEHBI010000157.1:0-1581 GCF_016483705.1 Bacillus cereus group sp. N6 | reverse complement strand
AAAATAAACAATCATGACTTTACAGTCCCACCCATATATGAAAAGGGGTGGGACTATTTATTTTCCAAGCTTTCCATACTGGTTATATAGATGGATACTTTAGTACGTGGCTTTTTATGGTGGATTTACCCTGTAAAATAAACTGTAAGAAATAATTTGGTGCACACCCCTTTGTTGACAGATTCATTCTGATCACGAACAGAAAAATGTTGAAATTCCAATTATTTCGGTCATCCATCTCATATCTATTTGGGAGGTTCATGCATTGGAAACTTTACATTCTCATTGTGCTGGACTTGATGTCCATCAGAAAGAAATTGTTGTTTGTATTTATATTGGAAATTCTGAGACAGAACTTACAAAGGAAATTCGTACATTTCCTACTTTCACAAAACATTTATTTGAAATGCTTCAATGGCTCGAAGAGCTCCATATTACCCATCTTGCGATGGAAAGCACCGGTATCTACTGGAAGCCCGTTTTCAACATTTTAGAAGATTATTTTGATATTACCCTTGCCAATGCACAAAGAATAAAAAATGTGCCAGGGCGGAAAACAGATGTAGCGGATGCTGAATGGATTGCCAAACTCCTTCGATATGGACTAATCGAAAAAAGTTTCGTACCTCCATCAGACATTCGAGAACTTCGTGATTTAACACGGTTACGTAAGAAAATGATTGGCAATATGACTGCTGAAAAAAATCGTATTCAAAAAACTTTAGAATGTTCCAACATTAAACTAGGTTCTATTATCTCTGATGTATTCGGTGTATCTGGTCGTAAATTATTAACTCGCCTTGTGGAACAAGGATATGTTAACTCACATGAGGTAGAAGAAAATATTCATGGAAGCATGATGCCGAAGGCATCTCAGATTACAGAATCTTTATTTGGAACACTGAATCCACATCAAATTTTTCTTATTCGTCAGTCTTGGAATCACATCTTATTTCTCGAAGAGTCCATTGAACAACTAGAAGAAAAAATTGATGAGCTTCTTTTACCTTATTCAGAGCAAGTTGAACTCCTTTTAACGATTCCAGGGGTGAAAAAACATGCTACCGCAAGCATTATTGCAGAAATCGGTGTCGAAATGAGACAATTTCCATCCGCCCAGCACCTGGCTTCATGGGCAGGCTTATCACCTGGAAATCATGAAAGTGCTGGCAAGAAAAAAAGTTCTCGAACAACAAAAGGAAATCCACACATTCAATCCATGCTTTGTGAAGTAGCATGGGCCATCTCGAGAACTCGTCATACATGGTTATCAGGAAAGTATTGGTCTCTTGCTGCACGAAGAGGTAAAAAGAAAGCACTTATTGCCATTGCGCATAAAGTCATTAAAATTATCTATCACATACTAGATCAACGATCTGGATTTATTGAGTATTCAAAAGTTCTTTCTTAAGGTAATCAACTCAAGTTCATATTTTTTTCGCTACTGTTAAAAAATTTTAATAACATGTGGCTTATTTATTTATGCCTTTTTTTAAGTCGCTAGACACACATATCAAGGTTCCTGCTCCCTACAGTACATACGAAGTTTGAAATGTTGAATCAAGTCTTTTCACAGAAAAA
>NZ_JAEHBI010000156.1:0-1632 GCF_016483705.1 Bacillus cereus group sp. N6 | reverse complement strand
TCAGAATAATAGTATCAGTATGTCCAAGTTTGAGAGATTATTTGCAAGTGGCCTGAAGTTTTTGCACCAGAACCATTTTTTCTTTTAGTATATCAAATTTGGAAGTTAGCTGAACGTATGTATGCTCTTCCCGATTCACACGTATCATACCAAAATATCTTAAACAAACGTTTGATTGATAACAGTTTTTATTTCTGAAAATTCATACATCCAATGCTCCTATATAAATATATTAGGTATAATAGAGGAAAGAGAAAATATATGGAGGATAAACTAAAATGAATGATTTTCATATATATGAAGAACAAGCGGATGTACTTAGACATATTGCACACCCTGTCCGACTTCAATTACTTCAGGAACTGATACGAAGAGGTGGTTGTAATGTGACCGAACTATGTCATATATTAAAAATCCCCCAATCTACTACTTCTCAACACCTTGCAAAATTGAAAAGAGCTCGTATTGTGAGAAGTATTAACCAAGGGACATTGAAAACATATCAGGTATGTCATGAACAGATACATCCAATTATTAATATCTTAATGAAAGTGAAATAAACAAAGAGTAATTTGGGTATTTTAGATGTTATTGCCCAGTATGGTTGTATTTTTGAAATGAATAATTCTACATTTTTAGCTATGTCAAAAAGTACACTTTTGACATTTTGATTTGAAAAATCAGTCTTTTGATGGGTTTAGTGTTTAGAAAGGATGCTTAATGATGAATAAAACTATAGAGAAAGACGAACATTTTTATTTAGCTACCTCTAGGACGCATCCAACCAACATCTATCGATACCGTATTCGCTCTCCTTTAATCAACGCATGTATCGAAGGAGGAGAAATTAATGGTACTGAGTTGTATGGATACACATCACATACTCTTTTTTTTTATTTTACAAGGTATTATCTAACATCCCTTATTAAATTTGCACTTAATATTCATAGGCGGTTAGGATATGAAGAAACCTTTTATATGCCAACTGATTTTAATCATGTTAAAACAACTCGTGTGTTTGAAGAAACATTAGCTTTATCACATTCTATTTCAGATGAAGTGTTTTTTGGGGCTGTTACCGAGATGAGAAAGATATATGAGCATACGCAATATATGTTAAAAAAATGTAATTGTATTGAAAAAGATGGATTTGTGAAAGTATATCGCTCTCTAAATGTAATTGAGTTAGTTCAAGTTTTGCGTCAGTTTGAAGCATGTGATTTAGATAATACTAACCAACGATTTAATTTTGAAACTAATATTTTACTTTCCGGCGAACATTTTAACGAAAAATTAGATATAACTTATACAGATAGTAGACACCCAATAAAGGTGTGCTTTAAAATTCCCGCTAAAAATATACTCATGCACCCAGACTTTATTTTAACGAAACATGGAAAAGATAAATACAATGCGAATAGCCTACAATATGAAAATGAAATCTTATTTCTTAACAGAGATCCAAAAGGAATTTTAAGTTTTACAACAAAAGATATATATCGAATAGATGAAGATATATGTAAACAATACATAAATAAACTAAATGAAAATAAAAATGGTAACTACTCAGCTTCCTCACGGAAGCTTTTTTAATTTTACTAGTTTCATATGCCTCTCATTTGTAAATACTGA
>NZ_JAEHBI010000155.1:0-1646 GCF_016483705.1 Bacillus cereus group sp. N6 | reverse complement strand
AAGCAAAAACCTAAGTCGATTCGACTTAGGTTTTTTTGTGTTTATTTTTATTTACCAAATGTCATAATCCATAAATTTAATAATCTTAAAGAAGAAAAAAGATGAAATAGAGACTGTTTAAAATGAATTTTGAACGATAATGCCATAAAAGATAATAAAGTAATACATTTAAATGTTAGGTTAAGGTAAGAATTACCTTTTTGTATTAATTGAGTCGTGGAATGACTAAAATATTTTACTTTTTATATGAAACCGTTATGTGGAAAATAGCTATTCAGTTGTTTTTCACATAACGGTTTTTCATTTTTAAAGGATTTTACATAAGAAAAAATCTATAATTAAGATAGTTAACATATATTTTTTGATGGGTGTGGGGGATTATGAAAGAAATATGCATGTTATTAGTGGCTGTTATATTATGGGGGACAGCCATTGCGCCAACAAAGTGGGCATTAGAATCTATTCAGCCATTTACTTTGTTATTTATTCGCCTTTTCTTAGCTGGTGGAATCTGTTTACTATTCTCATTTAAACAATTAAAAAGATCAGTTGTACATAAACAGGTCCCGTGGAAAAGAATGAGTTTACTATCTTTTACTGGCGTATCTGGGTACTTTATGTTCACATCCTACGGTATTTCTTTAACAAGTGGATTGCATGTTAGTATTATTGATGCTGCTTTACCTTTAGTTACAATTCTTTTTTCGGCGTTCTTTTTGAAAGAAAAAATTCGGCTTAATTATTGGATCGGTATTGTATTGGGGGCTATCGGAGTACTTCTTATTACAATTCCATCTAGTAATGTCGATCAAGAAGTATCTTTAATAGGAGATATCCTTATTTTATTAAGTACGTTCTTATTTGCTTTCTATACAGTATTGCTGAAACGACCAAAACAAGAACAGTATCTATCAAACAAGGTTTTTACAACATTAACTTTAATTATTGGAGCTGTTATTCTATTACCATTTGCAATGGCAGAAACTTTTTATTATGGTTTTCCAAAAATCGAAACATGGAAGACAGGGTTTAGTGTAATATATCTTGTTATTGGGGCAACAATTTTAGCGTATTGGTTTTGGAATAGAGCATTAGAGACAGTCTCGGCATCAGTAAGTGGATTATATTTAAATGCGTTACCGTTAATAAGTATAGTTGCTTCAATTGTTCTATTAAATGAATCTTTAACGCGGAGAATAGTAATAGGTGGCAGCTTAGTTTTATTTGGAGTGATATGGGCGGATAAACGTAAACTAATTGATTTATTTATATCAGACGATCAAAATATTAAAGAGAATGAAGAATGTTAAAGTTTATAAGAGCATGTATATAATGTTTAATGGAAAGGACGCTTTGTATGTAATAGGATGTCCTTTTCATTATTTTCATTGAATGAGAGGAATTAAATAACTGAAACTAATATAGAAAATAACTTTGGAATTATTTTTATTATTAATTGAATAAAAGGTGTTGACGATTAGGCTATAGAGGTGTAATATAGAACAAGTCGCCGATGCAATAACGCAGAACGCGGCAAACAAAATGAAAAACTTAGTTGACATTAACTAACGAAGATGTTAACATAAGGAAGTCGCAAATGAGCGACCAAGTAGTTCTTTGAAAACTGAACGAAACAAACAACGTGA
>NZ_JAEHBI010000154.1:0-1647 GCF_016483705.1 Bacillus cereus group sp. N6 | reverse complement strand
TCAGTATTTACAAATGAGAGGCATATGAAACTAGTAAAATTAAAAAAGCTTCCGTGAGGAAGCTGAGTAGTTACAAATATTTTTTGGCTGTTTCATATGCACGATGTCATTAGCTGTCGAGTTTTATCAGCATAGTCTTAGTTCACTAATATACTAGATACGATACTTAGGACAGTTATTGAGCACAGATTAAAAGCTCCATGAGCTAACCAAGCTGACAGGAATCCCAATCTGAGAAAAAGTAAAGCATCCACTACACCTGGAATGAAATATAAATAGAAGGTTGATATGTCAGGCCCATGTAATAGTGCAAATCCTATGTTTGTTAGTATTACCCAACTCCATATATATTGAGGGTTTTTATGTATAAATACTTCATGATACACTTTTTCTAACCATAAAAATTTTGTTTTAATATCAGCAAGTGCTAAAAATATTCCAGCATAAAGTAAATATCTAAAGAAAATTTCTTCATTAAATGGTCCTATTATAGAAACTAAGAAAAGAAATCCTGTTTTAGTTAAATCAGCTGTATATGTTACTTGACCAGATCCTATGCCAATCATATCATGACCAAAAAAAGTGGGAATAAAGCGGATGAAAGTGAGTATAATTTGCATGAGTATTGCAATTAGAATAGGGAGTCCAATCGTTAAATATGGTTTGTTTTTATGAAGGATGAAGCGATTTTGAAAATCATTTCGGATTGTAGGGAATATGAGAATGCCTGTTAATAAAGCTGAAAATAAATAGAGTGACCCAATGGCACTTGTATTATTAGAAAGCCCCAATCCTGATAGCTTATCTGCTAATACCAGAAGTATAAAAAATAAAAAGAAAGCTATAAAAAATATAATAGGTCGAACTATGTCACGTAGAAAAGTCAAAAGAAATCCTCCTTTTAAATAGTTAGTAATGTAATTTTATCATTATTCAGAAAATTATTTCATTTTTGTTTTATACAGCAAAATAAAATTTCACATACCACAATTGATAAATATAAAATGTAAAAGGAAAATACATGAAATAGGGGATTTCACCTGTGACAATGTCGGCATTTGTTATATAATAGGGAAGATCAATCAATATGGCTCTGTATATGCGGAGTGAAAAACAAAGGGCAAGTATCATGTAGTTCAGCTGACATAATACTTGCCCTTTCCTATTCGTTAAATAATATAGCAAATCCATTACGATGCTATCGGCTTGGCTAAAGGAATATATCTTCTGAAACCCCAACATGTAGTTTTAGTAAAGGGAATCCCCTTAACAGGAAAATGTTGCTATGAAAGCGATATATGAATATTTTGTAAGTCAAAATACTAAGGTACATAATTTCTTCGATTTCTGTATATAAAGAAGCCTGTATGCCCTCAATGTGAATTTATTTCGCATGAAATATGATAAAATATATATGTCAAATTATTTTTATATACGAGTTATGCACTGTAAAACGGGAGGTCTTTATGAAAATATGGTTAGATGGAAAAAGAATCTTTGAAGAAGAGACGGACTATGGAAATAAATATTATGTATTCCCACGAGATAAGGTGCAAAAAAATGTAACATTAGGTTCTGTTGCAAAGTTTGAAAAAACATAAATCCGTTTACAAAATACAGTTATCGTTTAAGAAATTCTGAATAGTT
>NZ_JAEHBI010000153.1:0-1696 GCF_016483705.1 Bacillus cereus group sp. N6 | reverse complement strand
GCTGAAGAAACATGGATGGGGCCTGGGCAAGCATTAGAAAATAACTTTGTGGATGAAATCATGTTTATGGATAATCCGGTTAAAATGACAGCTTCAGCTTCTACTGCTGCTATGCTTCCACAGAAGGTAATCGATGGTTTTAGAAATGGAACAATGAACAAAGGCCAAGGGATTACAAAAGAAGATTTAAACGCTGCTTTATCAGGGTTAAAAAACGAAATCTTAAACGATTTACAAAACAATATAGAAGAACAACCAAAGGAGCCGAATCCTAAACCTGTAAAAAACAGTGGGATTAAAGGGCTCCTTTTAAAATTATAAAAATGGGGGAAACACATAATGACGATTACATTTAATAAATCTGAAGCATTTCATACAGCGAAAGCAAAATTAACAGATGCTTTAACTAACGCGGAAAGTACAGAACAAGAACAATCGAAAGCATTTGAAAATTTCTTTGATGCAATGCAAACGGATGTAATTCACACAGTCCGTAATCAAGTACATGATGAAATGTTAGATCGTTCTATTCTTCAACAACGCGGTCAAAACGTATTAACAGCGGCAGAAACAAAATTCTTTAATAGCGTTGTACAAGAAGGTGGATTCAAAGACGGTGAAATCCTTCCAGTCACTACACAAGAACGAGTATTTGAAGACTTAGTAACAGAACATCCATTACTGGAAGCACTTGGTTTGCAAGACTTAGGTGCCGTTACAAAGTTCATTTATTCTGATGCAACAAAAGCATATGCATGGGGCGCGTTATTCGGTGAAATTCGAGGACAAGTAAATGCAGCATTCCGAGAAGAAAAAATTGGTCAACTTAAATTAACTGCATTTGCAGCTATTCCAAACGATATGTTAGATCTTGGGCCAGAATGGGTGGAACGTTATGTTCGAACTTTATTAGTAGAGTCTTATTCTGTCGGTCTAGAATTTGGATTTGTAAACGGTGGTGGGGCTGTTGCTCATCAACCTGTAGGTTTAATGAAAGATGTACATACAACTACAGGCGCGGTTACTGATAAAAAATCATCTGGTACATTAACATTCGCTCCATCTGAGCATGGTGAAGTAATTGCTGGTGAACTTTATGAAGTAGTAAAAGCTTTATCTGTTGATGGAAAAGGCAAATCTCGTAAAGTATTAAATAAAATTGTGATGGTTGTCAATCCTGTAGATGCAATCGGTGTACAAGCACGTAATACCATTCAAACTGCTAATGGTCAATGGGTAATGGCATTACCTTATAACATTCAAACGGTTGAATCTGAAGAAGTTCCAGTTGGAAAAGCATTATTCTTTGTAAAAGGTCAATATCTTGCAGCAATTGCTGGTGGATATAAGCTGAAAAAGTTTGACCAAACATTAGCGATTGAAGATGCTACGCTTTATACAATCAAACAGTTTGCGAATGGTAAACCAAAAGATAATAAAGCGGCTCTTGTATATGATTTAAAGATTTCATTCACACCACCAACGCAAGGATGATGTAAATGGAAACAGTAATTTCAGACGGAATTTTACAGCAGTTTAAAGATAGGATGCACTTAGGTGATGAGGAAGATGATAACCTAAGACGCATCCTTTTCGCATCCAATAAAGCTTTAATAAAAGTTTGTGGAGCATATGACATAAACGAAGATGAGACGTTCAAAGAATTAGTTTTTGAGCGTTCTCGTTATGTTTATAA
>NZ_JAEHBI010000152.1:0-1714 GCF_016483705.1 Bacillus cereus group sp. N6 | reverse complement strand
CTCAGTATTTACAAATGAGAGGCATATGAAACTAGTAAAATTAAAAAAGCTTCCGTGAGGAAGCTGAGTAGTTACCAAAAAAGTTTTATATTAGTACCACACACCGGTTTTCCGGCACACTTCGAATGTTATATTTAATCCGCTATTCCGGTAGACAAGGAGCGATTTGATGGAACTAGAAAAGGTTATACGAAAGTATGAAGTTGATTTATTACGTTTGCCCAATGTTGTAGGAGTAGGAATGGGAATTCTACACGAGAAAGAGGTTGTTCAAGTCTTTGTGTCTAAAAAAGTACGACGATGTCAATTAAAAGAAGAGGATATTATACCTACACAGCTAGATACATACCCAACAAATATTATAGAAGTTGGATTCATTATCAATCATGAAATATGATAAGGGAGAGAACAGTATGGGGAAATATTGTCAATTCAAGAGCAACAAGACATTCAGAAAGTACAAAAAAGTGTAGAAGAGGATATCTTACAATTCAGGAATGTAACCGGTATCGGAGCAGGAATTCAACAAGTAAACGGGGTTATAACAGGTACACCCTCGTTACTTGTATTCGTAGATCAAAAACTTCCAGTCGAAGTATTAGAAACAAATCAAGTCATTCCAAAAGAAATAAACGGGATATCTATTTGCTGGTACTCAACAAACACTACAATTTGATACACAAGCACTTTCAACTCGAGTTCGCCCAGTCAAAGGGGGATATAGCGTTGCTCATCGAAATGTAACAGCTGGCACAATTACTACGTGTGTATATGATATCTTACCCAATGGTTCTATAAATCCCCCGCATCGGGCTACGGAATTCCAAATCGATACTATTTATTAAGTAATAACCATGTATTAGCCAATAGTAACAATGCGAGTATAGGTGAACCTATCTTACAACCCGGTCCAATTGATCGTATTGCAACTCTATCAAGATTTATTCCAATTATCTGTTCTTCGCAGGTACCACTTGAAAATCAAAATAATCTCGTTGATGCTGCTATTGCAGAAGCCCCTTTTCATCAAATCGATCGTACGATTCATTGGAGTGGTCAGGTAAAAGGATGGCGACGTAAACAAAATGTAACTGTTGGTACCCGTGTAATGAAAGTAGGACGGACTACGAACCATACACATGGTGTTATCACTGCAGTGAATGCAACAGTAGATGTAAATTATGGAAGTGGCAGAATTGCACGATTTCGAGATCAAATTATTATAACAAATCTTTCTTCTAGCGGAGATTCTGGTTCTTTAATCACGACAAATGATGGCATTGCTGTGGGATTATTATTTGCCAGTTTATCTTCAGTAACCATTGCGAACCATATTGAACATGTACGATCGTTACTTGGAATTGAGGTGGCGGAAAGTATTTTATAAATAAATTCTTGTACAGAAACATTTATTTTATATTTAAGGACATGAATGTCAACTTTGTTTTGTATTTTTCTCAACATACAACCTAAGGAATTTCATCATTTTAGCCAAGAAAATTAATGTTAAGGGGGATAGTCTATATCTATTAACTTAAAGATAGAAATTCCATGGTTTTCCGTTAACTAAAATGAAGAAACTTTCAAACAGTATAACTTTCGTATGATTGATTATGCAGCGTTCTTTTGTTTTATATATCCTGACCTGGTCAAGAAAAACTGGAACATCAATTAGATTACGCAATTGATTTTGAATACTGATACGGAGTCATGC
>NZ_JAEHBI010000151.1:0-1745 GCF_016483705.1 Bacillus cereus group sp. N6 | reverse complement strand
CTTGGAAAAGTGCCAAATGCTAGAGAATTTTTTATTGGTACAGATGGTTTTGTTCGTGATGGATTCCTGGACAAGACGAAAGAACGAGCAATGAACATTCTAAAAGGAAGAGATTTAGAAGATCCATTGTTCCCCTTCATCTGCAAGATTGATAACCCGGAAGAAATTGATAATCCTGATGTGTGGGAAAAGGCGAATCCTATGTTTAGTGAACCAAGAAGTCCTTATGCTAAAGGGTTATTCAAAAAGGTATTCACTCAATATAAACAGTTAGCAAATAATCCATCAAACCGTGAAGAATTCATAACAAAACGTATGAATTACCCCGAAACAGATTTAACAAAGTCTGTAGCTTCATGGGAAGAAATACTGCGTACAGGTTTTGAAGAAGATGGGGAGACACTTAGGAGAATTCCAGATTTAAGACATAAAACTGCTGTGGGTGGCCTCGATTATGCAAGAATTAAAGACTTCGCGGCAGTTGGTTTGCTCTTTAAACATGGTCAGGACTACATTTGGAAATCTCATTCTTTTGTAAGAAAAGGTTTTTTAGACACAGTGAAGTTAAAAGTTCCTATTCAGGAATGGGAAGAAAAAGGGTTGCTTACGGTTGTGGATGAACCTGTTATTCACATCCAACATATTGTAGATTGGTTTGTAAACATGCGTGAAATATATGGATTCAATACAATTGTAGCTGATAATTTCCGACTAGATCTCGTGAAAGCGGCACTGGAAGCAGAAGGTTTCACGTTACTATATATCCGTAATCCAAGAGCAATTCATTCGCTTTTAGCTCCGCGGGTTGAAACGCTATTTGCAAATGGACACATTATTTTTGGGGATAATCCATTAATGCGTTGGTACACCAACAACGTCTATGTCCACATCAAAAAAGACGGTAACAAAGAATATCTGAAAAAAGATGAGGATAAGCGCAAAACCGATGGTTTTCAAGCTTTTATTCATGCACTATGGCAAGCGGATAACATTCTTGAGGATGAATTCGACTTTATGTTAGATGGCATTAAGTTCTAATACGAGGGGGTGATAATCATTGGATGGCTGGATGCGGTATTGAAAAGAAATAGTGAAGTAGGATTTATGTTTGATGTGGAGATGTTTATAGATAGGGCAAATAGAGTCCACATGAAGCGACTAGCGATTGATACGTGTATTTCTTTTTTAGGAAGGACAATTAGTCAGTCCGAATTTAGAGTGAAAAACGGTGAAGAATTCGAAAAGGATGAACTGTATTATCGATTAAATGTTAGACCGAATAAGAATATGACCGCAAGTACCTTTTGGGAAAGGTTCATTTACAAACTGATTTATGATAATGAAGCTCTCATTGTACAAGCCGATGATGGTGACCTACTTATCGCTGATGACTTTGAACATAACGAATACGCTGTGTTTGAAGATACTTTTACGAATGTCACTGTAAAAGATTATCAGTTTAAGAGAAGCTTTAAACAAAGTGAAGTCATGCATGTAAGATATCGGAATGATAAGTTATCACCTCTTATCGATGGTTTGTTTACTGATTATGGTGATTTATTCGGCAGGATATTAAGTTCTCAAAAGCGAAAAAATCAAATTCGCGGAACAGTTGATATGGACATGATCGCTGCAAAGAGTGAAAAACATCAAGCCAAACTGCAAGAATTCATTGATAACATGTATAAAGCGATTGGAGAAAAAGACGTTGCTATTATCCCACAACAACCAGGTTTTAAGTATGC
>NZ_JAEHBI010000150.1:0-1851 GCF_016483705.1 Bacillus cereus group sp. N6 | reverse complement strand
CATCCTTCCTTGCGGTATGCATGGAAGGATGACCCATTTAGTTAAATTTTATTCATTTCCTTAAGTTGATGGCTATGGCTCCTAGGGGCAACTTTTTCGGTTTATAGAATTTTAATATATATTACTTCTCAATATATATAGAATATATAATCGTACGTGTGTATGGATGCCCCGCTTTATTTTTCCCATGATAGTAAGTCTCTCCATACCAATCATTTGCCTTTCCGTTTTTTCCTTGTACAAATACAATCGGTGATTTGGTAGGATCTACCTGTGCAGGTATTGCCCCCACAAACCAATTCCCTGGCTTGAATGTTTCTGTTGGTGGAAATACCTTTCCGTAATCTGGATGTGTTTCTGCATATACAGAAGGTGCGTTATAAAAATGGAAAATAAGAAAAGCAAAAGAAAAGATTGCAAAAGTCTTTTACAATGTTTCAAATGAATACCCCCTCATGTTTTTTATCTTTACATACACTTTCAAATGAAGATTACATCTTCTCGCCCCCCTCTTGTACATATAATTCTTGATGATATTCGGTCTCTAAAAGAGAAAAACCTTTTATTCTAGCCGTTTTGCTATATTTCTCAAAATACTTCCCTTATATCCGATATATAATGGGGGTACCTGGCAGGATTGTCTAGGATCATAGAAAAAGGAGGGGGAGAGGATGAAAAGGGGAATCCGAATATTGGTTACTTTCTCATTGGTTTTGCTCGGACTGCCTATCATTTTTTTAGCTTTTATCACATGGAAGCATAAAAAGCCATCCGAATCTGTAAATCTTATTATAGAAAACTCGCAAGAAAACAGATTACCATTCTATACGCCATTCCAAGCTACTACCTTTAACATTGGTTACGCAGGATTAGATGCAAAACAAGATTTCTTCATGGACGGAGGAACAGGCTCACGTTCTCGTAGTAAAGAACAAACCAAACAAAACTTACAACACATGTCGTCCTTTTTAAAAGAAGACCATGCAGATTTTGTCTTGTTACAAGAAGTCGATATTAAAGCATTCCGTTCTTTTGATCAAAATGAATATCAATTTTTTCAACAGGAGTTATCCTCTCACGCTTCTACATTTGGTTATAATTATAGCAATCCATGGGTTCCGGTTCCCTTTTTGCGTCCCATGGGATATGTGGAATCAGGACTCGCTACGTTTTCTACTTACTTCATAAAGCAGGCAACTCGTTTTCAATTACCAGGGAGAGAGCCTTGGCCTAAGCAACTCTTTGATTTAGATCGTGCGATGGTAGAACACATTATCCCGGTGGAAAATGGAAAGAACTTACGAATCGTAAATCTACATGTATCGGCATATGATGCAGGTGGAAATATCCGCAAACAACAACTGCAATACGTAAAACAGTATATGCATACACAGTATCAGAAGGGAGATTATGTGATTGTAGGTGGCGACTGGAATCAGCTACTGTCAGATATTCAGTTACAAGACCCCGCATTTCTAGCCGCCTGGCCTAAGTGGTTAGTGCGTTTGCCCCAAGATTTTACAGAAGGAGGATTTCAATGGGCTGTAGATTCTTCTGTGTATACGGTACGCGATAATCGTACGGCATACATAAAAGGAAAAAGTTTTGTGACCATTATTGATGGATTTTTAGTCTCACCTAATGTGGAAATCCTTCAAATTAATGGACACGATTTACAGTTTACACATAGTGATCATAATCCTGTGAGTGCTGTTTTTCAATTACAGTAGAACGGAAGACATACGTTTGAATAAACTTTTGGGAGACGTGAATAATGATATTAAGTCAATAAAATAGACACAGATAATTTCAATTATGCAGCCTCCGATTCGTACATACGTTCTTTTTTAG
>NZ_JAEHBI010000015.1:0-101839 GCF_016483705.1 Bacillus cereus group sp. N6 | reverse complement strand
GAAATTGGCGTACTGATTGCAGTACTATCACTTGCCATCAGTTATTTTGGTTATGCACTGAATAAGTCCAAATCCATCAAAGCAGATGGACAACAAAGTGCAGAGGTAAAAGCGGAACTGGGATATATTCGGAAAGGAGTGGATGATATCCGTATTGATTTAAAGGCAAGCGAAAAACAAATGGTAGCACTCGGGGAACGCGTGACAAGAGTGGAGGAAAGTACGAAACAAGCGCATAAACGTTTAGATACAATCGAAAAGGAGACGGATTAGACATGACAAAAGAAAACATCCAAAAACGATTCCGTAACTGGAAAACAGGGGTGGCACTTGCATCCCTTCTAGGATTCATTTGTGCGAAGGCAGGATTGATAGAAACAAAGAGTTTTATTGATGAAATATTACCGTACATCTTCACCTTTGGTGTTTCACTAGGGATTTGGAGTGATCATGGGGGAACAACGTTAACAGATAAATAAAAATATAAAGAGAAGCATCACCAATCGGTGGTGCTTTTTCTATTGGAGGAGAAAAGAAATGAAACGATTACTAGGGATATTGTTCACATTGTGTCTTGTATTTTCGATGGCAACAAGTACTTTTGCTGATAGAACGCTTATTATTCCTGATTTACCAAAACAACCATACCGTTATGGCGTAGGTGCTTATGAAGGCGTTGTTGCTCATTCAACGGCAACTCCAGAAGCTCCAGCTATTCATATTCAAAAATATGAGTCTCGTACATGGCGTTCAGCATTCGTTCATTATGCAGTCGATTGGAAGGAAACCATTCAAATTGCTGATACTAAATACATTGCGTATGGAGCGGGACCAGGAGCGAATAAACGATTTGTTCATGTAGAATTGTGTGAGACAGCAGATGATACAAAGTTCAAGCGTTCCTATGAGAAATATGTAACACTTTTAGCGAAAATCTTAAAAGATAATAAGCTATCAGTGGAAAAAGGACTTTGGACTCACTACGATGTAACGAAATACCTTGGTGGAACAGATCATGAAGATCCACTTGATTATT
The DNA here is from genome assembly GCF_016483705.1 of Bacillus cereus group sp. N6. Taxonomy (NCBI): domain Bacteria; kingdom Bacillati; phylum Bacillota; class Bacilli; order Caryophanales; family Bacillaceae; genus Bacillus; species Bacillus cereus group sp. N6. The sequence goes on along the minus strand of NZ_JAEHBI010000015.1, from coordinate 100,803 downwards.
TACGTAGTCATGGAGTTTCAGAAGCGCAATTTAGAGCTGATGTCGGGCGTGCATACAATCATTCTAGTGTGGATGTTTCTGTGCCGGAGAAGCCATCTAAACCGGCGGAAGTCAGGGCGGCTGTAACAGATGGTATTGCTTATATGGAAGGTTACAACGTGAACGTACGTAAAGGACCTGGTACAAGCTATTCTAAGGTTCGCCAGCTAAATAAACCAGAATCTTATGTTGTGTGGACTGAAAAGGATGGTTGGTTAAACCTTGGTGGAGAGCAATGGATGAAATATGAGCCATCTTATGTGAAGTTTGAAAAGAAAAGCACAGTAGATGCCTCTATTGTAGGGACGCGTGTAATCTCTAAAGTTAATAATCTACGATTCTATCATTCGCCATCTTGGCAAGATAAAGATGTTGCTGGAGCTGTAAATGCAGGATTAGGATTTGTAATTGATGCGAAAGTAAGTGTAAATGGTTCACCTCAATACAAGGTACACAATAGGAAAGGTAAAACATTCTATATAACTGCAAATGAAGCGTTTGTGTACGTGGTGTAGTAGGAGAAAAAAACAAGGCGGTTGCCGCCTCCTTGTTCTAAAAATGAAACATTACTTCGGGTACATTCTCTGTTATAATCCATTCTAATATATCAGGTAATAGCATGATGATGACACCAAACATAACCCCGAAACCTGGATTTGTATGAAAGGTATCTTGACAGTGGAAATAAATTAACGCCACATGATTTATTTCATTACGGAAGAGAGCTATTGTTCCATAATCGATACAAAGATGCGATTTCTGTGTTCAAGAAATATTTAGACACGCCACATATTTCTCCTGAACTTCATCTGTTTATTTTAAATGAATTAACATCTTGTTACAACTTTATACAAGATACGCAACGCGAACAAGAAACAATCCTCCAATCCTTTTTGTATCGTACACCCCAACCTGTTTTTTGTTGCCGGCTGGGTGAATATTTTAAAAACAAACAAGATTTTCAAACGGCTATTTTTTGGTACCAACTTGCCATCGAAGTACCTGTGGAGTATTCTTGGTCTCAGGATAAAATTGTGTTTCGAACATGGTACCCTCATAAAGAACTTGGATTATGCTATGAAGAGTTACAACAATTTGACAAGGCGATTCACCATTATGAGCAGGTACTGACGTACCTGCCGGATGAAGAAACGCAGCGCAAATTGCGAGAGCTCCTGGCGAAACAAACAGAAAAAGAGGCGGAATAAGGGTACGATTGTGTTTGGATACTTACTTTTTCACCACATGTGGAACATTTGAAAGTTGAGTTCATTTTCTTTCTTGACTTCCTCTCTCTTCTGTCATATATATCGTTTTTAGTATGCTTACACATTTAATACAACCCCATCTCATCAGCTTCTTTTTTCGATATTTTGTAATATACACCTGGAACCAGAGAGCTGTCTATTGTCTTTGTGGATGGCTCTTTTGGGCCAGTATCTTCTAGCCAATTATAAAAAACGAATGGCGCTTTTTGGTTATGTACATCAGAAGGGCTTGCATTCATTTTTTTAGGCATTTTTGATAACTGGATGTTAGTCGTATAAACTTTAGTGAATAAGGCTTGTACACTGTCCGTAAGAATACCGTTGTTTTTTAGGAATCTATCAATCTTCCCTAGCGCATTGAATGCAAGACGAAATAGGCTTTTATCACAGTTGCTACCTACACGCAATCCGATAATCGATGCGTTCGTTTTTAGAACAGGATGATACGTGCCAGCTTTGATTGTATGGTACATCATTTCTTGATATGCATTCACAAAATACGTATGGACTCTTTTGAACTCTTTTTGTCTATCATGTTGTGCTTCTTTTAGCTCGTTTTCAATGGATTCCATTAAGGATACTTTATCATTATTTTTTTCTTGTTTTAAAGAATTAGAAGAGTTAATAGAGTTAGTATCGTTAGAATCCGTTTTTTCGGTCTCTAGCCCTACAGTCTCAAGGGATTCAGCATTTTTCTGTTCGGCAGTCAGTTCGGCAATTTGGTCGGCATCTATGTAAAATACCTCTTTCATGATAGTTGTGAAAGTAGGGTGCGTTTTTAATACAAATACATATTTATTCTTACCATCAGCTAATCCAGCAACCAGGATTTCCCCTGTTTGTTTTAATGCACGAACAGTAGCGGTCACAGTTCTTACGGCACAGTCAGCTTTATCAGCTAATGTCTCAGCAGAAATTTTGCAGATGCCATTTCCTGAAAGTAAATAAATAATATAATCCATCACATCTTTTCGTTTAGATCGAGAAGGAAATAAACTTTCAAAACTTTGATTTGTATTATAGATATGTTTTCTCATAGCATCAATAATTTCATATTTCTTTTGTGTGCTTAAACGATTTTGTTGCATATATTTTTGAACATCTGCATTATAGGCAGTCAATTTTTTCATAAGAGCTCGTCTCCTCCGAAAACAAAAAAGCAACAGAATGCCACAGAATGTAAGCAAACTGTTGCGGAGGAACCCTTATGTACGGTAAAATGGGGTACATAAAGAGTTACAGCAAGTGTTTGCCTAGGTTGGTTAGGCGGACGGTTAATAGAGTGTGTCACCACTTTATTAACACGCTGTACTCTTTTGTTTTTTATTAGTTAAATTTTGAGTTTTTGCGGTAACAATTTGGATACAAATAACCAGAAATATGTTTCCGTTTATAAATTCAGATATAGTACAAAATGGCGTAATATAGCGGTTTGTTGCGGTTTTAGGAATCTTGATTTTTATAGATAATGGACTTCATTTGTTTGTGCACTTTCAGGTATGCTAATTGGAATTTATACGTTAGATGAAACGCTTAGTGTAAAAGGATATTATTTAATTGGAACATTATTTTTAACGATGTCTTGTTTTGTATTACAAAAAACAATTCGTGATAATGAAGAAGATAACGAGAGATTTCCGAAAAATAAACCGTTAGATAAAGAGTAAATCGTAAAGAAAGGCATTTGCCTTTCTTTTTTTATGTAAAAATGCAGTAAGTGCCGTGTGTTGACTTGCTTGAAGTACTGAAAATTTGGTATCATCAATAGTATTGTAGATTGAACGATATATTATGGAGGTGGCCTAGCCGTGTCAAGAATTTCCGTTGAGAATGTAAAGCACGTAGCACATTTAGCACGTCTTGCAATTACTGATCAAGAAGCTGAAAAATTTCAAAAACAACTAGATGCAATTGTTACATTTGCAGAACAGTTAAATGAATTAGATACAACTGATGTAAAACCAACAACTCATGTATTAACTATGAAAAATGTTATGCGTGAAGATGTACCAGAAAAAGGTTTACCAGTCGAAGAAGTATTAAAAAATGCACCGGATCACAAAGATAATCAAATCCGTGTTCCAGCAGTATTAGAATAGAGGAGGGGAATTTCGATGTCATTATTTGATCATTCCGTATCAGAGTTACATAAGAAGTTAAACAACAAAGAAATTTCCGTTACGGATTTAGTAGAAGAATCTTACAAACGTATTGCGGATGTTGAAGATAACGTAAAAGCTTTTCTTACATTAGATGAAGAAAACGCACGCGCGAAAGCGAAAGAATTAGACGCGAAAATTGGTGCTGAAGATAATGGTTTATTATTCGGTATGCCAATTGGTGTAAAAGATAACATTGTAACTAACGGTCTTCGTACAACTTGTGCGAGCAAAATGTTAGCAAACTTTGATCCAATTTATGATGCAACAGTTGTGCAAAAGCTAAAAGCTGCTGACACAGTTACAATCGGTAAGTTAAATATGGACGAGTTCGCAATGGGTTCTTCAAATGAAAACTCAGGTTTCTACGCTACGAAAAATCCATGGAACTTAGATTACGTTCCAGGCGGATCTAGTGGTGGTTCTGCAGCAGCTGTAGCAGCAGGAGAAGTATTATTCTCTCTAGGTTCTGATACGGGTGGTTCTATCCGTCAGCCAGCTGCATATTGCGGCGTTGTAGGTTTAAAACCAACTTACGGACGCGTATCTCGTTACGGATTAGTAGCATTCGCATCTTCACTTGACCAAATCGGACCGATTACACGTACAGTAGAAGATAATGCATACTTATTACAAGCTATTTCAGGTATTGACCGTATGGATGCAACTTCTGCTAACGTTGAAGTAGGAAACTACTTAGCTGGTTTAACAGGCGACGTTAAAGGTTTACGCATTGCTGTACCGAAAGAATATTTAGGAGAAGGTGTTGGCGAAGAAGCTCGTGAGTCAGTACTAGCTGCTTTAAAAGTATTAGAAGGTATGGGCGCAACTTGGGAGGAAGTATCTCTTCCACACTCTAAATACGCTCTAGCAACATATTACTTATTATCTTCTTCTGAAGCATCTGCTAACCTTTCACGCTTTGATGGCGTACGTTACGGTGTTCGTTCTGATAATGTAAATAATTTATTAGACCTTTACAAAAACACACGTAGCGAAGGTTTTGGTGATGAAGTAAAACGTCGTATTATGCTTGGTACATTTGCACTTAGCTCTGGTTACTATGATGCATACTACAAGAAAGCACAACAAGTACGTACATTAATTAAAAACGACTTTGAAAATGTATTTGCTAACTACGATGTTATTATTGGACCAACAACGCCAACTCCGGCATTTAAAGTGGGCGAAAAAGTTGATGATCCAATGACAATGTATGCAAATGACATTTTAACAATCCCAGTAAACTTAGCGGGTGTTCCAGCGATTTCTGTTCCATGTGGATTCGGTGCTAACAACATGCCACTTGGTCTACAAATCATTGGTAAACACTTCGATGAAGCGACAATTTACCGCGTTGCACATGCGTTTGAGCAAGCAACAGACTATCATACAAAAAAAGCAAGTCTGTAAGGAGGCGAGCATAGATGAATTTAGAAACAATTATTGGTTTAGAGGTTCACGTTGAGTTAAAAACAAATTCGAAAATTTTCTCTGCGAGTCCAACAGAATTCGGAGCGGAGCCAAATACACAAACAAGTGTAATTGACTTAGGATACCCAGGGGTACTTCCTACTTTAAATAAAGAAGCAGTTAACTTTGCAATGAAAGCTGCAATGGCATTAAACTGTGAAATCGCAACGGAAACGAAGTTCGACCGTAAAAACTATTTCTACCCAGATAATCCGAAAGCTTACCAAATTTCTCAATTCGATAAGCCAATTGGTGAAAATGGTTGGATTGAAATTGAAGTAGACGGTAAAAAGAAACGTATCGGTATTACACGTCTTCATTTAGAAGAAGATGCTGGTAAATCAACGCATACAGCTGATGGTTCATTAGTAGATTACAATCGTCAAGGTATGCCTTTAATCGAGATCGTATCTGAGCCAGATATGCGTACGCCAGAAGAAGCATATGCATACTTAGAGAAGTTAAAATCAATCATTCAATACACTGGCGTATCTGATTGTAAGATGGAAGAAGGTTCCTTGCGTTGTGATGCGAACATTTCCCTTCGTCCAGTTGGACAAGAGAAGTTCGGTACAAAAGCGGAACTGAAAAACTTAAACTCATTCACTTACGTACAAAAAGGTCTTGAGCACGAGCAAGTGCGCCAAGAGAAAGAATTGTTATCTGGTGGTATCATCCAACAAGAAACACGTCGTTATGATGAAGCAACGAAGAAAACAATCTTAATGCGTGTGAAAGAGGGATCTGACGATTACCGTTACTTCCCAGAGCCAGACTTAGTTGAACTTTACATCGATGATGAGTGGAAAGAAGAAATTCGTGCTTCGATTCCAGAACTTCCAGATGCACGTAAAGCTCGCTACGTTGCAGAAATTGGCTTACCAGCTTATGATGCACACGTATTAACATTAACGAAAGAGATGTCTGATTTCTTTGAAGCAGCAATTGAAGATGGAGCAGATGCGAAACTAACATCAAACTGGTTAATGGGTGAAGTGCTTGCATACTTAAACAAACAACAAAAAGAATTAAAAGACGTTGCATTAACGCCTGCTGGTTTATCTAAAATGGTTCAATTAATTGAAAAAGGTACAATTTCTTCTAAAATCGCGAAGAAAGTATTTAACCAGTTAATTGAAAAAGGTGGAGACCCAGAGGAAATCGTTAAAGCAAAAGGTCTTGTTCAAATTTCTGACGAGGGTACACTTCGTAAAGTTGTAACAGAAATTCTTGATAATAATGAGCAATCTATCGAAGACTTTAAAAACGGTAAAGACCGTGCAATTGGCTTCTTAGTTGGTCAAATTATGAAAGCTACAAAAGGACAAGCAAATCCGCCGCTTGTTAACAAAATCTTACTTGAAGAGATTAATAAGCGATAATAATAGTAACTTGTAAAGATTAAGCAGAAAAACACCCGTACATGGGTGTTTTTCTAGGTTAATCAAACGTTTGTTTAAATGAGAGAAGATCGTTTAAACAAACGTTTGATTAACTGTCAAAAGTGTAAAAATGTTTGTATAGCAACTATGGTATGATAGTTGCAAAAAGGTGGGAATAATGATAAATCTAGACATAGAGGTTTTTTTCATCTCATGAAATAATAGATAATTATTATTCGTTATATGTAAATTGTTGTGAGGAAATAGATGGACATAAATTTTTTGTCAAATAAAACAAAACCATTGAAATGAATATTTACTTTTGATGGACTACACGAATCGGGTTCTTACTGCCTGTTTGAGCGAGATAAAAGAAGGATAGGAAGATGAGAGGAGGTAGGCATGGGAATACTGAATAGAAGTTCGGTATGTTCTTTTTCAATATATAAAGAAATTTCCTGTGCTAATAAATGATGAAGCGAGCAAGAATTATTTATAATCCTACTTCTGGGCGCGAGCTATTTAAGAAGAGCTTACCGGAAGTATTACAAAAATTAGAACAAGCTGGATATGAAGCGTCTTGTCATGCGACAACTGGTCCTGGAGATGCGACTGTGGCAGCGAGGCAAGCTGCGGATCGTAAGTTTGATGTTGTTATCGCAGCTGGTGGTGATGGTACATTAAATGAAGTGGTGAACGGCTTAGTAGGACATGAACATCGTCCAAAGTTTGGAATTATTCCAGTTGGAACGACAAATGATTTTGCGCGTGCGATCGGTGTACCTCGTGCTATTGAAGAGGCTGCGGATATTATTTGTGAAGGGAAAACAGTTCCGTTAGATCTTGGTAGAGCGAATGATACATATTTCATTAATATCGCTGGTGGCGGCCGTATTACAGAATTAACATATGAAGTGCCAAGCAAGCTAAAGACGGTATTAGGCCAACTTGCTTACTATTTAAAAGGAATCGAAATGTTACCGTCATTACATCCAACATATGTTGAAATTGAGTATGATGGGAAATTACTACAAGAAGAAATTACGATGTTTTTAATTACGAATACTCGTTCAGTGGGCGGCTTTGAAAAGGTAGCACCATATGCATCGATTAACGATGGATTATTTGATTTATTAGTACTGAAAAAAGGTTCTATTGCTGACTTAATTAAAGCAGCAACACAAGCGCAGCGTGGTGAACATATTAACAATCCAAAAGTACTATACACACAAGCAAATCGAATTAAAGTGCATTCACCAGATAAACTAATGATTAACTTAGACGGTGAATACGGTGGAGATGCACCGATGGAATTCGAAAATATATATCATTGTCTTGAACTATTTGTTCCTGAACAACAAGAGGATGCCCTGTAAAGGCATCCTTTTTATTATATAGAGGAATTGTAAATTGGAAGTTAGTTTGATTTTTATGGTATTTTTACAATTCGTTTATTTTATATCCATACTTTATTGATACACTGGAGGAGATAAGAAACGAGAGGTAGGATGCTATGGAGAAGGTAAAGGCAATACTATTTGATAAAGATGGGACATTAATGGATTTTCATTCAATTTGGATAAAAGTGGCTGAAGAGCTTGTTGCTGAATGTATAAAATTATATCAACTCCCACAGTCAATGCAGCAGGCTTTATTAAAAGAAATCGGTGTGGATGGGGCATTTGTTCATCCTCGTAGTGCAATAGCTGCTGGAACAAGCCTCGATGTAGCAAAGGGGCTTTGTAAGTATATTACGTCATCTAAGGAAGAGGAAATGCATGAGTGGGTAAGTGAAAAATTATTTTCTCTTATGTATGAACACCGCTCCTATATGAAAATGACGGCGGATTTACCGAGGATTTTACAAGGTTTAAAGGATAGAGGATTTATTTTAGGTGTTGTGACAGCTGATGATTTTGCACCAACAAAATTATTTTTGAAACAATATCAATTAGAGTCCTTTTTTGATTATGTTGTAGCTTCAGATACATTTCCGGCACAAAAACCAGATAAAAGAATTGTAGAATTTTTTTGTGAGAAGTTTCATTTAGAAGCATGTGAAGTAGCCGTCGTTGGAGATACACCAACTGATTTATATTTAGCGAGAAATGGTGGCAATTGCTATGCAATTGGAGTACTGTCTGGTACAGGAGATCGTCAAACGTTAGAACCACTTGCAGATTTAGTAGTACAATCTGTTGGGGAGTTTATTTCTCATTCGGGTGAGTTGATTTGGGAACAAGGAAAGTCTAATGTGTAAGAAAAATAAGTCTATAAGGACTCTTGATGAGTCTTTATAGACTTATTTTTTATGTCGACATAGAAGGTATGCAGGATGAATGCTGGGAAAGAACGTTGGCATACATTTTGCAATGAAAAGAGAAAACAATGTAAAGAAAAGGATGGGGTACGTAATGAACACAAAAAAATTTGCTAAAGTAAATGAACAAATTCCTGGACCGAAAGCAGCGTCTTTATTAGAACGCCGCCAAAATATAGTACCAAAAGGAGTAAGTAACGGCATCCCAACGTTTGTACAATCTGCAAATGGTGCTCTTGTAACAGATGTTGATGGCAATCAGTACATTGATTTCGCGGGAGCAATCGGAACAATTAACGTAGGGCATTGTCATCCAGCTGTTAAAGAGGCGCTCCATAAACAAGTAGATCAATACATTCATACTGGATTTAATGTCATGATGTATGAGCCATATATTGAATTAGCAGAAAAACTTGCGTCATTAGCGCCGGGAAGTTTTGATAAGCAAGTACTATTTTTAAATAGTGGTGCAGAAGCAGTTGAGAACGCTGTGAAAATCGCTCGTAAATATACAAAAAGACCTGGTATTATTGCATTTTCTAAAGGATTCCACGGGCGTACATTAATGACAATGACGATGACAAGTAAAGTAAAACCATATAAATTTGGATTTGGTCCATTTGCGCCTGAAGTCTATAAAGCACCATTCCCGTACGAATATCGCCGCCCAGAAGGATTAACGGAAGAGCAGTACGATGACTTTATGATTGAAGAGTTTAAGAATTTCTTCATATCAGAGGTAGCACCAGAAACAATTGCAGCCGTTGTAATGGAACCTGTTCAAGGGGAAGGCGGATTTATCGTTCCAAGTAAGAAGTTTGTGCAAGAAGTACGCAATATTTGTTCAGAACACGGCATCTTATTTGTAGCGGATGAAATTCAAACAGGATTTAGTCGTACAGGAAAATATTTTGCCATTGATCATTATGATGTCGTTCCAGATTTAATTACGGTATCTAAATCATTAGGCGCTGGTGTACCGATTAGTGGTGTTATTGGGCGCAAGGAAATTATGAATGAGTCTGCGCCGGGAGAGCTTGGTGGAACGTATGCAGGAAGCCCACTAGGATGTGCAGCAGCATTAGCAGTGCTTGATGTAATAGAAAAAGAGAATTTAAATGATAGAGCGATAGAATTAGGAAAAGTTGTAATGAATCGATTCGAAGAGATGAAAAATAAATATAATTGCATCGGTGATGTGCGTGGTTTAGGAGCAATGTGTGCATTCGAGCTTGTTCAAGATCGGAAGACGAAAGCACCTGATAAAACGTTAACAGCTAATTTGTGCGCAGAGGCAAATAAACGCGGATTACTCCTACTATCAGCAGGGACATACGGTAATGTTATTCGTGTGTTAATGCCATTAGTTATTACAGGTGAGCAACTTGAAGAAGGATTAAATATAATTGAAGAATCATTGCAAGTCTGTTATGAGAAAGCGAATACTGCTCGTGTTTAAAAGTTAAATAATAAATCGCAAACATTCTAGCTGACTCTATATAAAATACAGAAAATTCACTTTATAATAAAGGTAGTGAAGTGAATCGATGGATTGGAAGTTAGGGGTGGCTAGGATGGTTGGAGAAAAGGAACGAGTGTTAATGGATTTACAAGATGTATTTGAATATGCGTTTGACGAAATTTTTGTGACTGACGAAAAGGGAATCGTTGTGCGTGTAAATAGTACATGTGAAAGGCACTATCAACTAGCTGCTAAAGAGTTGGTAGGTAAGCATGTGAAAGAATTGCAGAAGGATGGTATCTTTTATCCATCGGCAACGTTAGAAGTAATTGAAAAAAAGAGACCGATTGAACTCGTTCAAACGACAAAATCAGGAGAGTATTTACACGTTCGTACAAGGCCTGTTTTTGATAATGAGGGAAATTTAAGAAGAGTAATTAGTTATTCACGTGATCTGACAGAGCTCTACCAATTACGTCAAAAGGTAGAGGAAATGGATAATCAGTTAAAAACATATAAAAAAGAATTAAGAGAAACATATGAACATGAAGGACTTATTTTTAAAAGTATCGCTATGCAAAAAATAGTCGAGACAATCAAGAAAGTATCCGTGGTAGATAGTACAGTTCTCGTTTTAGGTGAGACAGGAGTAGGGAAGAGTCGATTAGTACGTCATTTACATGAAGTGAGTAACAGGAAGAATGAAAGTTTCTATGAAATTAATTGTGCGGCATTGCCAACGAATTTAATTGAATCAGAGCTTTTTGGATACTCAGGTGGATCTTTTACAGGTGCGAATCGTGAAGGGAAAAAGGGATTATTAGAATCAGCTCATAAAGGAACTCTTTTCTTAGATGAAATTGGCGAAATGCCACTTGAAATTCAAGCGAAACTTTTGCAAGTGTTGCAAGAAAAAACGTTTCGTCCTATTGGCGGAAGAGAATTAAAAAAGGTGGACGTTAGAATTGTAGCGGCTACAAATAGAGATTTAAGTATGATGGTGAAACAAGGAACATTCCGGAAAGATTTATATTATCGTCTAAATGTCATTCCAATTGTAATTCCACCACTCAGGGAAAGAACTGAAGACATTTTGCCACTCATTTATCATTATTTACAGCACTTTAACGAAAAATATGGCCGGAATGTAAAATTAGCGCCTAGCACATTGCAAATGTTTGTTGGTTACCCGTGGGAAGGAAATAATAGAGAGATTGAAAATGTGATTGAGCGAATTGTTATAACTGCTGATGATATCGTTACGATAGAAGATTTGCCAATAGCGATGCAAGAATCAACGGTTGAACAGTCCGGCCAAAGTCTCTATAAAATGTTAGAAGAAGTAGAACGGAATATTATTTTGAAAGCATATAAAACATATGGATCGAGTTATAAAGTAGCGGAGTTTTTAAAAATAAGTCAATCTGCTGCCACTAGGAAGATAAAGAAACTTATAGAGGAGGAAGAACACATTGGATAAAAAAGCGACATTTGTAAATGTAGAGAAAAAGGCGATGTATATAAATGGTGAGTGGATTACATTGCAAGAACAAATCGAAGTAAATAATCCAGCAACGAAAGAAATATTTGCGACGGTACCAAAGGGTGGGGTAACAGAGGCAAAGCAAGCTGTTGATGCTGCTCATGAAGCTTTTAAATCATGGTCTAAGTTAACAGCAGCAGACCGTGCAGTGAAGTTAAAAAAATGGTTCACACTTATCGATGAAAATAAAGAAGAGATTGCAGCGATTATGACGAGAGAACAAGGAAAGCCGTTTGCAGAAGCACTTGGTGAAGTGAATTATGCCAATAGCTTTGTTGAATGGTATGCAGAAGAAGGTAAACGCGTATATGGCGAAATGATTCCTGCTTCTCATCCGAATAAACGTATTTTAGTTATGAAACAACCGGTTGGAGTTATGGCCGCTATTACACCTTGGAACTTCCCGGCTGCTATGATTACGAGAAAGGTAGCCCCGGCGCTTGCAGCGGGATGTACGGCAGTTGTAAAACCGGCAAGCCAAACGCCTTTAACTGCTTTGAAATTAGCTGAATTAGCCCATGAAGCGGACATTCCAAAAGGCGTAATAAATATTGTAACAGGTAGTGCGAAAGCAATTGCTGATACGTGGATGGAAGATGGGCGTGTTCGAAAAGTTTCCTTTACAGGATCAACTGAGATTGGGAAAGAATTAATGGCTAGTGCTGCACAAACGATGAAAAAGGTTTCACTTGAGTTAGGTGGTCACGCGCCGTTTATTGTTATGAATGATGCGGACTTAGATAAAGCGGTAGAGGCGGTAATCGGTTCGAAATTCCGTAACGCAGGACAAACGTGTATATGTACAAACCGAGTATTTGTTCAGGAAGAAGTGTATGAAGTATTTGCAGAGAAGTTTCAAAAGGCAGTAGGGCAGTTAAAAGTAGGAGACGGTTTCGGTGATGGAACGACTGTAGGACCACTTATTGACGAGAATGCAGTTTCGAAAGTACAGGAACATATTGAAGATGCTATTCAAAAGGGTGGAACAGTCTTATTTGGTGGTCATAAGGTTGCAGAGCTAGATGGACACTTTATGCAACCAACTGTAATTGGATTGGCGAACGATACGATGCTTTGTATGAATGAAGAAACATTCGGACCAGTAGCACCAGTTGCGAAATTTAAAACGGTTGAAGAAGTAATCGAACGTGCAAATAATACACCATATGGCTTAGCTGCTTATATTTTCACAAAAGATATTAGTCAAGCATTCCAAGTTAGCGAGGCATTAGAGTATGGTATTATCGGATTAAATGATGGACTTCCATCAGTTGCACAAGCACCGTTTGGTGGCTTTAAAGAAAGTGGTATTGGCCGTGAAGGAGGGCATTTCGGTATCGAGGAATATTTAGAAATTAAATATATTTCATTAGGACTATAAGTAGTATACTAGAATCTCTATAAGGTAACAGAGAAGGAGATTCTAGTATGGTATATTGGTTATTATTACTTGTTACAATTATTTTTGAAGTAGCTGGAACAATTGCGATGAAACTATCAAATGGTTTAACAAAGCTCGTTCCAAGTGTACTTATTTTCGTATTTTATGGAATTTGTTTCAGCGTATTTGCTATCGTTGTCAAAAAAATTCATTTAAGTATTGCTTATGCGATTTGGTCTGGTGTAGGAACATTACTTATTACAATTATTAGCGTGTATTTCTTCAAAGAGCACATTAACTTATTCCAAGCATTTTGTATTCTTTTTATTGTTTTAGGAGTAATTGGACTTAAGGTTTCATCGGCATCATAAAAGGCTATCTTCCGGTGTGGAAGATAGCCTTTTGTTTTTATTAAAATGCCCAGTTACCTTTACGGAAGATTGGTTCATGTCTTCCGTCATCTGTAATACCATCGATATCAAGCTCAGCGGATCCGATCATGAAGTCGTTGTGTGTAATACTAGTGTTTGCTCCATTTTCGGCAAGTTCTTCTTTAGACATTGTTTTTCCGCCAACTAAGTTGAAAGCATAAGCACTTCCGATTGCAAGGTGGCAAGATGCGTTTTCGTCAAATAGTGTATTGTAGAATAAAATATTTGTATTTGAAATTGGTGAATCATGAGGTACTAAAGCAACCTCGCCTAAGAAGTGAGAGCCTTCATCTGTTTCTACTAAATGTTTTAAAGCCTCTTCACCAGTTTCAGCTTTATAGTCTACGATACGTCCGTTTTCAAATGTTAACGTGAAGTTATCGATAATATTACCTGCAAATGCTAACGGTTTTGTGCTAGATACTTGGCCGTTTACACCTGTTTTAAGTGGCATTGTAAATACTTCTTCAGTTGGAATGTTCGCCATAAATGGTACGTTCTTTTCATTTAAGCTACCAGCACCAGCCCATACATGCTTTTCTGGAAGTTCGATCGTTAAATCTGTTCCAGGAGCTGTATAGTGAAGGGCTTTATAATGCTTTTCGTTTAAGTAATCAACTTTTGTATGTAACGTTTTATCGTGTTCTTTCCATGCTTCCACAGGATTTTCTAAATCCGCACGAGTAGCTTTGAAAATAGCATCCCATAGTTTTGCTTCTTGTTCTTCTGGTGCAACGTCAGGGAATACTTTCGCAGCCCATTCTTTCGTAGGAACAGAAATGACACACCAGCTTACTTTATCAGCTTGTACGTAATCACGGTATACTTTCATTGCTTCACCAGCTACTTTATGAGCTGTTGCGATACGCGTTGATTCTACACCTTTTAATAAATCAGGGTTTTCTGCATAAATAGACATAAATGCAGCACCTTCTTTTGCTAATTCTTCACGAGCATGTGCTTTCCAAGATGGGAACTCAGCGAATGCTTCTTCAGGGGCTAGGTCGAACTTTAAGCGTGTTAACGTCTCATCATTCCAGTCCACATATACGTGTTTTGCACCAGATTTATATGCTTTTTCTGTAACGAGGCGTACAAATTGTACAGCTTCAAGAGGTGCACTAATTGATAATGTTTGTCCTGGTTGAATATTAACACCAACATTGACTGCAAGGGCAGCATATTTCTCTAACGTTTGTTCAAATGACATATGTATAATCTCCTTTAATTTGAAAGATTTCTTACTATATATAATACAAGAAAATTCAAAAAATATATATAAATATAGCGTAAAAAGAGAGCTCAAAATATATTGAGCTCTCATCGTTATTTAATCGAAGAAGCAAATTGTTCTACAGTCGTCGAATTGTGTATGCGAACACGCTTCATTTTTAGTAATTCATCGGGTTCACCTTTCGTAATGAACTTTCCGGGTTTTGTTGTCGTCGCAAATTGATAATATTTCTTCGTTTCTGCAACAACTTTATCATCCACATGACCGAATGGATAAGCAACTGCAATAACAGGCTTACCTGTTATTTTCTCTAGCTTTTCCTTTGATTCTTTTAATTCTTCTTCATAGTTTGTAATCTTAGGTAAGTCTGCATGTGTTGCAGTATGAGATTGCATAGAGAAAATGCCGGAATCAACCATTTCTTTTATGTCAGATGTAGAAAGTGATCCTTCTACATCAACGTTATCAACAATCATATATTCTGTTGCTGTAGGTTTAAACGTATCGTCTTTTAGTTTTTGTAAAACATGAAATGCATTCATATTATTTTTCATACCGTCATCAAATGTAACAAAGATAGGTTTATTTACTTTATTAATATCGCCCCAACGTTCAAAAGTTAGTAATGTATAGCCGTTGTCTTTTAAATATTTCATTTGGGCTTCAAAATTAGCAGGTGATACGAATAAATCTTTAATGCCTTGTCCGTGATAATCATCGATTGCATGGTACATAAGAACGGGAATCTTTTGCTCGAAAGTAATAGTAGATTTTGTGAGTGGAATGTTTTTCCCATCTTCTTTCATTCCTATTGCTTCAATTTGAAACTCACCGCGTTTTCCTTCAAATTCTTTTATGTCAAAAGGAAGTGTAAATTGTTTCTCCTTTTCTTTAGAAGAAAAAGATTTAGCACTTTCCTTCCCATCAGCTGTGCGCCAAATTTTATATTGTACCTCACTTAAAGTATCTTTTATATCTGTCATATGAATAGTAGTGTTTGTAGATTCGTGTGTAATCGGATGATAAGAAATTTTACCTTGTTCTTGCACAGTCTCTTCTTGTTTCTTAACTTCTTGAACCTTTTTCTCTTTTTTAGGTTCCTGGTTTACATTGCTACTTTTACAGCCAGCTAAAATGGCAGACGTACATAAAGCGATTGCTGCGTATTTTCTCATAAAATCACCTTCTATTGTGTATTATGTTGCATACTTATATTTAAAATCCCCACCGCTGTAAGAGAGGTGGGGACATACCCTTGTTCATCATATCATTTTAGTAATGAGATAGGTTAGTGACTTATTTCTATCATCTTTTAGTAAAGTTTACTTTATCCCGCTATTTGTGGGCAGTAAGACTCCACCTCAGAATTCAGCAAAAGCAAAGAGGTTAGGTGGGGGTGAACAAAACCCCTACTGATCAAGTTTTACTTTATAAGAGATATGAATTTTTCCATTGATGTATTAGGCCCTACAAAGTGGCGTTTAATTAAGTACTGTTCGTTTGGCATCCCTTTTGTAATGTGATTACCGTGATCAGTAGTTACTGCGAACTCATAATGTTTTTTTGTTTCTTCAACAGCTGGGTCATTATAAGAACCTACTGGATAGGCGAGAGCGATGACCTTTTTACCAGTAAGGGCTTCGATTTTTTCTTTCGAACTACGTAATTCCTCATCATAATTGCTTGAATGAGCCATCATCGTATGATTAGCAGTATGTGATTGAATAGAAAAAATGCCTGAATCCATCATTTGTTTTATCTCATCTGTTGATAGACGATTGGGTTTGTCTATCTCATTTGCAGTAAGGAATTCAGTAGCCATAGGTTGAAATCTATCATCTTTTAATTTTTGTAAAATATGAAGAGCGTTCATATTATTTTTTCGACCATCATCCATCGTTACAAAAACAGGTTTATTTACACGATTTATATCATTCCAACGTTCAAATGTAAGCATCGTATAACCGTTATCTTTTAAATATTGCATATGTTTTTCGAATTGCTCAGGTGGTACGTATAAGCCGTAATCCCCATCACTTGGTCCAGGGTATTTTTCAATCGCATGGTACATTAATACGGGTACATGTTGCTGGAATGTAATTTTAGATGTTACTAGAGTTGTTTCAGTATGATCTTCTTTGATTCCTACTGTTTCAATTTGAAATTCGCCACGTTTTAAATGAAATGATTTTAAATGTAGTGGGAG
Source organism: Bacillus cereus group sp. N6 (assembly GCF_016483705.1). Taxonomy (NCBI): domain Bacteria; kingdom Bacillati; phylum Bacillota; class Bacilli; order Caryophanales; family Bacillaceae; genus Bacillus; species Bacillus cereus group sp. N6. Next base: position 83,905 of record NZ_JAEHBI010000015.1, on the reverse strand, counting down.
GGCAAAGTCACGTTCTTTTTCTTGTGAAGTAAAAGTTTGTTTGCTTTCAGGACCATCAGCAGTACGCCAAATATTGTAACGCACTTGTGTGAATGAATCTCTTAAGTCCTTTGTATAAAGCGTGGTGTTTTGTGCGTTATATTCATACGGATCCCATGTAATAATTCCTTGTGTTAAAGGCAGTTCAACCGCTTTCGCTTTTTTTTGTTCAACTGTTTGTTTCGCCGTTGCTTCTTTTATTTGTTTATCACTAGTGCTACTAGTGTTACAACCTACGAGAATAGCAGAAGAAAGTAAAGCGATATATGTATATTTTTTCATTCTATCATCCTTCTATTGTGTTTTAATTATCATCACTTATGTCTTGAAATTATCATTCGTATAAGTGACAATAATTCAAATTTTCGATTTTAAAAATTTGAATTATACCCTTGTACATCATATCACTATAGAATATAGAGGGGAATACATTTTTGGAATAATTCGGAAAAAACCCTTATATTTTTCTGGTGAGGTTTACATAAAAATACATATAGAAGAAAGTAAAAAAACTCCACCTAAATTTCCTTTTGGAAAAGGAGAAGTAAGGTGGAGTTTTTTATTAAATAAACAATCCAGCGATTGTTGCAGATAAAATAGAAGCAAGTGTTGATGCAAATAACATTTTCCAACCAAATTTAGAAACGATGCTTCCTTGTTTTTCAGAAAGGGCACGGATTGTACCAACAATCGCACCAATTTGGCTAATACTTGCGAAACTAATTAAGAATACTGTAACGATTCCGACTGTACGTGGAGATAATGTTGATGCAACATCTTTTAAATCAAGGATTGCTACAAACTCGTTTAATACAATTTTCGTACCCATAATACCACCAGCTGGGATAATATCTTGAGTTGGAATACCCATTAAGAATGCGAATGGAGAAAGTATATAACCGAAAATTTGTTGTAAAGTAACAGCATATCCCATTGCACCTGAAGCGGCACTAATTACGTAGTTTACAACTTCCATCACACCGATGAAGGCAATCATTAATGCGGCAACGATACCAGCTACTTTTAAACCATCAAGCGCACCGTTAATCATTGCACCGATAAAGCTGTCACCGAATAAAGTTCTATCAAATTTTTGAATCACTTCATCTTCTTTCTTCGTATCAACTGGTGTTAATAGCGAACAAACGATTAAGCTTGAGAATAAGTTTAGCGGAAGAGCTGCTAGTACATATTTCGCATCTAACATCATTACGTATGATGCTGTAACAGAAGCAGAAACGGAACTCATTGCAGAACAACAAATGATAAACATACGGTTTTTGTTAAAATGCTGTAAATCGTTTTTAATAACGATTAACGCTTCACTTGAACCGAAGAATACAGAGTTTACTGCGTGGAATGACTCAACGCGTGGTAAACCAGTAATTTTTGAAATTGCACCGCCGACAACGCGAACGATGAATGGTAAAACACCTAAATAACTAAAGATAGAAAGTAGTGCTGAGAAAAATACGATAATTAATAGTACGTTTAAGAAAAAGACAAAATCTCTTTGAATTCCATTAAAGAGAAAATCGACACCTGTCGTACCAAGTTTAATTAGTTTGTTGAAAACTTTACCAATGAAAATAATGATTTGTTGACCAATCTTTGTGCCAAACATAAACCAACCGATTAAAATTTGAAAACCAATCATAATAGCAATTGCACGGAAGTTGATTTTACTTCTATTGTTTGACAAAGCAAAGCATAAACCTAAAACGACAAGAATACCGATAATGCTCATTACATATTGCATGTAGTTGCCCCTTTCAGAAGTTCGTATAAAGTTTGTACATAAAACGCTCGTTATATTACAAAAAATAAAACAAAGAGGTTTTATGTCATACGTAAGATGTCTGACCTTTTAGAAAAATAAAAATAAAAAAAGACCCATATGGATTCACTTTCATCTATGAGAGAAAGCTAATCAATATGAGTCTTTTTTTGCACATAGGCTAATATTCATTAGTTTTCCCCATAGTCCAGCAATTTAAGGTTGCCGGGTAGAAACTCTCGATCCATATTATCGAATATATATGAGGTAACATCGTCCGTATTAAATTAGTAGTAGCGTAACATTAACGGAGAACTATCGTCAATAGCTTTTTTTCTTCCGATAGAAATAGACCATATAAGTATGATAAAATGTAACGCAGTGTTATGAAAAAGAGAGGTCGGAAAATGAGTACAAAAATGACGCCACCAGTTGAGAAAAATGAGTTTATAGATGTAGTATTTGAAGATTTAACACATGATGGTGCCGGTGTTGCGAAAGTAAAGGGCTATCCTATTTTCGTTAAAAACGGATTACCAGGTGAAGAAGCACAAATTAAAATTATTAAAGTGAAGAAAAACTTCGCATTCGGTCGTTTAATGAAGCTTCATGCAGAGAGCCCATATCGTAAAGATGCAGAATGCCCAGTGTACAATCAGTGCGGCGGTTGTCAACTTCAGCACTTAACATATGAAGGACAATTACAAGCGAAAGAAAAACAAGTACGTGACGTTATGCAGCGTATTGGCGGATTAAGCGATGTTCCTGTGCACCCTGTACTTGGCATGAAGAACCCATGGGTATACCGTAACAAAGCACAAGTACCAATTGGAGAACGTGAAGGTGGACTTGTCGCTGGTTTCTATCGCCAAGGAACACATGACATCATTAATATGGAATCATGTTTAATTCAGGCAGAAGAAAACGATACATTAATCCAGGAAGTAAAACGTATTTGTGAAAAACACGGTATTTCGGCATACAACGAAGAGCGTAATAAAGGAACACTTCGCCATGTAATGGCTCGTTACGGACAAGTAACAGGGGAAATTATGCTTGTCTTCATTACTCGTACAGCAGAATTACCAAACAAGAAAGCAATCATTGAAGAAATTGCTGCAAAATTCCCAGAAGTAAAATCGATTGTTCAAAACGTAAACACGAAACGTACAAACGTAATCTTCGGAGACACAACGACAGTACTGTACGGATCAGAATACATTTATGACTTTATCGGTGACATTAAGTTTGCAATTTCAGCACGTTCATTCTATCAAGTAAATCCAGAACAAACGAAAGTGTTATACGATAAAACGTTAGAATATGCAAAATTAGATGGCAACGAAACAGTAATTGACGCCTATTGTGGAATTGGATCAATCTCCTTATTCCTAGCGCAAAAAGCGAAAAAAGTGTACGGTGTTGAAATCGTCCCAGAAGCAATCGAAGACGCAAACCGAAACGCAGCACTAAACAACATGACAAACGCTGAATTTGGCGTAGGAGAAGCAGAAGTAGTTATTCCAAAATGGTACAAAGAAGGCATAATCGCCGACACAATGGTCGTAGATCCACCGCGTAAAGGTTGTGATGATGCACTACTAAACACAATCATCGACATGAAACCAAAACGCGTCGTATACGTATCATGTAACCCAGCAACATTAGCACGTGACTTAAAAGTACTGGAAGAAGGCGGATATAAAACGCAGGAAGTACAACCTGTTGATATGTTCCCGCATACGACTCATGTGGAGTGTGTAGCTTGGCTGAAGTTGGTATAATAGGAAAGCAGTTGATATAGGAGAATCTATACCATCTGCTTTTTGGTTTATCCCGCTTTAATGGGCAGTAAGACCCCCACCTCAAAATTCAGCGAAAGCAAAGAAGTTAGGTGGGGGATCAACTGCCCATAAAAGTCCGATTGGTTCAACTAATAATCAGTGGGGAATGAAGAAAAACCCCACTGATTAAAGTTTCACTTTATTGAGAGTTTGAAATTGTATTCATAGTGAGAGGATTTGAATTTGAAATGATAGATAATTTTTGGCATGATTTACCACGACCATTTTTCGTACTTGCACCAATGGAAGATGTGACAGACGTTGTTTTCCGTCACGTAGTAAGTGAGGCAGGTCGCCCAGACGTATTCTTCACAGAGTTCACAAACTCGGATAGCTATTGTCATCCAGAAGGTATGAAAAGTGTACGTGGCCGTTTAATTTTTACAGAAGATGAACAACCAATCGTGGCGCATATTTGGGGAGATAATCCTGAATATTTCCGTCAAATGAGTATTGGTATGGCAGAGTTAGGATTTAAAGGTATTGATATTAACATGGGTTGCCCTGTACCGAACGTAGCATCAAGAGGAAAAGGTAGTGGTCTTATTCTACGTCCAGACGTTGCGGCAGAACTTATTCAAGCAGCAAAAGCAGGCGGACTACCTGTCAGCGTAAAAACACGACTGGGCTTTAAAGAGTTAAGCGAATGGGAAGATTGGTTAACGCATATTTTCAAACAAGATATCGCAAACCTTTCTATTCATTTACGTACAAGAGAAGAAATGAGCCAAGTCGATGCGCACTGGGAACTAATTCCGGAAATTAAAAAATTGCGTGATCGTATTGCACCAAATACGCTAATAACAATCAATGGAGACATTTCTGACCGTCAAACCGGACTGGAACTTGCTGAAAAATACGGCATTGATGGTGTTATGATTGGACGAGGTATCTTTAAAAATCCGTTTGCTTTCGAAAAAGAGCCAAGAGAGCATAGCAGTAAAGAACATTTAGATCTTTTAAGACTACAACTCGATCTTCAAGATCAATATGCAGAAGTATTACCACGCTCCATCACAGGACTACATCGCTTCTTCAAAATTTATGTAAAAGGCTTCCCTGGAGCTGCTGAACTAAGAAATCAATTGATGAGCACAAAATCAACTGATGAAGTACGCGCATTACTTGATAAGTTTGAGGCGAGTGTGAATGTGGTAGAAGGTAGTGAAACAGTGTAACTTTTGAAAGTTACACTGTTTCATTTTAATTAAGGTGAACCGTATCATAAGTAAGTGAGGTATTCTATGTAAAAAGGGGTAAGAAAAGAATACAGGAGAAAAGTGAAAATGGTAGGTTGGTCTTGATTTTCAATGATAGTATCATGTTTATTTTATTATGCCTATAATTGGAGGCCATGTGAATGTTAAGTGATCAGGCGAGATATTCTAGGCTCGCGAATATAACAAAAATAATAAATACAAAATTAGAACTACGTGAAGTATTGCAGCGTGTAACAATGGCGATATCAGAGGAGATTGTTAAGTGCAACGCTGTTGGAATCTATTTACCCCAGGAAGATGGAACATTTAGAGGGTTTGCAGGAAAACCAGAGACAATAAATGGCGTAACGCTCGATACTCAGGTAATTGATCCTGAAATAGACTTACTGGCAAAAGAAGTTATTGAAACCCAAAAAACCATTTATATTCCTGATACATCAAAGGATCATCGGCCGGATCCGAGACCAGTTGCTGCGTTCAAAATTAAGTCCTTATTAGCTCTACCTATCTCATTTGGGCAAGAGTTATTTGGTCTGGTTTTTTTATTTGATTATGGAATTCCAATGAACTTAACAAATTCAGAAATTCAAAGTGTTGAAGCTTATGTAAATATGGCTGCGGTTGCAATTCAAAACGCAAATAATTTAACGCAAAAGGAAAACCTTATTGCCGAGAAGCAGCTGTTACTAAATGTTACCCGTGATTTATCAATGTGTTCCTCGATACAGGAGAGTTTTGATAAATGTTTTTTTTACTTAGGACAGATTTTAGAGAGTAACAGCATGGCAGCCCACCTTTTAGACCCCCTAGACAAAACAACGATTAAAACAACGAAGTTAAGCAAGGACTGTGATTGGACAGAAGTGGATTGGATGGAGAAAAGCTATGAAGCTAAGATCCAAGAGGTTATTCAAACAAAAAATATAGATAGTAAGGGTCTACTGATGATTCCATTGGTTTCAATGGGAGAAGTATTAGGGGTAATCGTCGTTGACAAAGAGGGAAAAGCTCATAATTATGATAATTCCCAGATGCAACTGGCAAAATCTATCGTTGATGCCACAGCGCCTACGTTTTCAAACTTGTTATATATGGATCGACTTGAAAGCATGGTGGAAGAGCGAACGAAAGAACTAGCTGTTGCTAATGAAAAAATTACAAGTGTGATTGAAAGTATTACAGATGGATTTTTTACTTTGAATAATACATGGGAATTTACGTATGTAAATAAGCATCAATATTTTCCACAAAGAAAAACAGCAAAAGATGTATTAGGCAAGAATATATGGGAGATTTTCCCGAATAGCATTGACGAAGTCATGTATAAGGAACTTCATCGTGTAATGTCAGAGCGAACTACAGTGTATTTTGAATTTTTTTCTGCCCCTGATGAATATTGGTACGAAGTTATTGCATACCCGTATGATGATGGTATTTCTTGTATTTTTAAAAACATAACGGAAAAAAAGCAATATGAGCAGGAATTGAAAAGGTTATCGAACATAGATTTAATAGGGAAAATGGCAGCAGGTATCAGCCATGAGATTAGAAATCCAATGACAACAGTACGAGGATTTTTGCAGTTATTAAAAGAAGAGCCCACCTATGAGAAACATAATAAGCACTTTAATTTAATGATTGAAGAACTTGACCGTGCCAATTCTATTATTACTGAATTTCTCTCAATGGGTAATACAAGGAAATCGGATTTGCAGATGTTAGATTTAAATTCAATTATCCGCGATATTATTCCTTTAATAAAGATTGATACGCATAATCAAAATAAATATATTCAAGTCGATACAAATGACATTCCGGAATTACTTTTAAATCGTAATGAGGTACGGCAATTATTAATAAACTTATACCGTAATGGGTTAGAAGCGATGGACAAAGAGAAAGTTCTAACCATTAGCACCTATAAAGAAGGTCGAGATTGTGTCGTGCTTGCAGTGCGGGACCAAGGAACAGGTATCAGGCCTGAAGTATTAGAGAAACTAGGTACTCCATTTTACACGACCAAAAATAATGGAACTGGATTGGGGTTAGGTGTATGTTATGCCATTGCTGCCCGTCATAATGCAAAAATAGAAATTCAAACAGGATCGGAGGGCACTACATTTTTTGTTAAATTTAATTATAAAAATAATGAACAATAACCTCATTTAGATTAGTTACGGTGAACCGTACCACAAATAAAAAGTAAAACCTAAGTAAACATAATCAATCTATTTCACCTGAATTTTGCGTAACATTCACGTTTGAGTTGCCTACTAAATTAGAGTTGCATAAAAAGAAATGGACTAACCTATATTAGGTTAGTCCATTTTTAAGTGTGTTAATTAATAGTAAATCCCCATCCTTTTTTGCTTTATTAATATCATCCTTAAATGAAGGAGCTATCCCACTACCAACTAAAATACTTTTTACAGTATTTGAAGGCGTTTCTATTGATAGGATCTTTCTTAATTTCTAATACAATAAATTCGTTATTAGAAGTATCTTAATAATAAATAAAATCATCCCCACAACCATTAATCCACCTAAGGCTACAAAACCTCCCCCTAAAATGTTAAAGTAGTAACTTAACGACATTAATTTACACATGCTAAAAGCATTACTATAATCAACATTTCAGGAGGCAAAACAATGGCAATGAGCAACAACGATATATTAAAAAGAGTAAGGTACGCTTTAGATATAAGAGATATAGATATGGTAGAAATCTTTAAACTTGGTGGTATGGAAGTAACGAAAGAAGATGTAGTTGATATGCTTACAAAAATAAAGAGAGCACCTCAGTATGAAGCTGAAAATGATGATGTGGTCGAAGATGAGTACGTAAAAACATGCGATATGATGATGTTAGAGGCATTTTTCAATGGATTTATTACTTTAAAAAGAGGGAAGCAAGATCCGAAACCAGGACAACCGGCACCTGTACAAAGCAAAGAGAGTGCGAATAACCTTCTTCTAAAGAAAATGAAAATTGCACTATCTTTAACGAGTGAGGATGTACTTGATATATTAGATAGCGTAGGCGTTACGGTAACAAAGGGAGAACTAGGAGCCCTATTAAGAAAAAAAGGCCATAAAAATTACAAAGAGTGCGGCGATAGATACGCAAGGAATTTCATTAAGGGATTAGGTGTAAAGTATAGAGGGTAATGAGTCGGTTAACGCGGTAAATGATATAATAGGTAGAGTAGGGCGTTCGTATCCTACTCTTTTTTATTTGTAAAAATAATACGCTAGGTGATGAAATGGTACATACATATTTAGGTGAGACAATTAATTTTCATATAAATTATAAAAAGAAAAAGTCCGTGCGTCTTTTTGTAGATTCGTATGGAAATGTGGAAGTGCAGGCTCCGAAAGGGACACCTGTTGAATACTTAGTCCAGCTGCTGGAGGAGAAGTGGGATTGGATTCAGAAAACACGTAAGGAAATGCAGGAGCGAGCGCTTGGACCACAGGAAAAGGATTATGATCAAGGAGAGGGTTTTCTGTATTTAGGGAATACGTATCCGATACAGATCTCCCAAGATGCAAGTATTACGCAAGACAATGCAGTGTTTGAAGAAGATAAGCTACATATTTATGTGAAAGAGCTTAAGGATGAGAAAATCCAACAAGCGTTAAAACGATTTTACTATAAGCAGTGTAAGTCATTAGTAGAGAAGAGTATTAAAGCACATCAAAGTAACTTCAAAACAAAACCGCGTTCTATACGTATTACAGATAGTAGCCGCACATGGGGCACTTGTGATTCAAATTTACAGCTAACATTCAATTGGAAGCTAGCGATGGCACCACAGCGAGTACTTGATTATGTAGTTGTTCATGAAATGTGCCATATGGTTCATTTAAATCATGATCGCTCTTTTTGGCGTCTTGTCGGGAAGATAATGCCTGATTATAAGGAGATGGAAAACTGGTTAGCGTTATCTAGTTGGAAGATGACGGTTTAGTGGGGAAATTTATATAGGTTGCGATTATTGTCAATACTTGTCGGTAAGTCGATATAATTCAAAAATCGCTGATATATTTGAAATTGCACCGATATATATCGAAAATCGCTGATATATTTGGAGTCGCAATCGATATGTTCAATGAAGAGAAAGTAAAAGGAGATGTCACAGCAGACATCTCCTTTTTTTCAGGTATATAAATCATCGTCCAAACTTCACAACAAAATCTCCGTCTACTTTCTCCATTCCATACCCACGATAACCGTTCGAAAGTAAAGCTTGCTGTCCAACAGCATCACTCATCGGAACACTCTTAACATCCGTCCAATTTCTTTTCTTGCTTCCACGCAATTCCTTCACAAACACATACCGCATACTACCACTATACTTCTCCTTCAATGCAGCAATCTCCATTCCTTGCGAAAACTTATCTTTTAAACTTGGAATGTTAAAAGGAGCAACGGTGCAGCAAACGTAATCGTATTCGCTATCTTCGTTTTGTAATTCGTCCATGATGACTGTTGCTAATATTTTTTGGATCCCATTTCCTCGGCTGTTCGGGTGAACATTTGAAATTTCTTGATAGATGACGCGATGTAGTTCGCTTTCTGCTATGCCAATATCAAGTCCTAAATGTTCGTCGTCGATAGGAGGAACGAGTAGGGCACGAAATGCGATGAGTTCGTTTTCGATAAAAGCACCGATCATCATGCCGTTTCCTTCTAGAATGTATTGAAATTCTTCTAGCGAGAGTGGCTGTAAGCGACTTTTATCCTCTAGCGCCTCAACTACAACGTTTTGTAGTGATAAGGTTTGTTCAATGTTCTCTAGTGTTAGTAATGTAACGTGAAATGGTTCGTTATTTTGTTTTAATGATCCTTTGTATAGAACTGTCATGCGTTAGTCCTCCTTTAGCGTACAACGTCTTGAAAGACGGTTAGTTCTTGTAATGTATTTTGGTTTATTTCAATGCCAAGTCCTGGCTTTTCGTTTAAGCGAATAAATGGTACGTCGTAATGTAAGTTTCCGATGTCTTTCGTGAACTTTAATGGACCTGTTAGCTCGACGCTCGTAATAATTTTTTTCGAGAAAGCGACATGGAATCCTGCGGAAGAGGCAACGGATGATTCGACCATGGATCCAACTTGGCATTCAATGCCTGCCATTTCTGCTTGATGAGCGAGTTTTACAGCGGGATATATGCCGCCGCATTTCATTAGTTTTATATTTACTTTATCAGCCGCGTCTAATTTAATGATTTGGCGCATTTCACGAGAACCTTTTAATCCTTCATCAATCATAAGCGGAAGGTCTGTTTTAGAACGAATGTGAGCCATTGCGTCAATATCGTCTGCGAAAACAGGCTGTTCAATCCAGTCGATGCTTAAATGACCTAATGAACGAAGTGCCGCTAATGTGTTGGCGCTATTTTTCCATCCTTGGTTTACATCAACGCGAATCGCAATATCATTTCCTACACGTTCACGTACAGCTTCAATTCTTTTTACATCCTCTTTTACATTCGTACCGACTTTCATTTTGAAAGATTGGTAACCTTTTTGAATCATGGAAGCAGCTTCTTCAGCCATGTCTTCAGGTTCGGCGATACTTAAGACGTGAGTGACAGGGAAGTCTTCATGGTAGCGTCCGCCAATTAATTGATATACAGGTTGATTTAGTTTTTTGCCCATTATATCAAAACAAGCAATATCTATTGCGGCTTTTGCAGTAGGAACACCGTAAATGGTATTGTTCATCATATCGTGTATTTTCTCGATATTCATTGGATTTTGCCCGATGAGCGCAGGAGCAAGTGTATGTTTTAAAGTATGGAAAGTACTTTCCCATGATTCGCCTGTAACGTGATCATCAGCAACGCCCTCACCGTAACCGATAATGCCTTCATCTGTTTCCATTTTGAGGATAATAGAAGGCATGTCAGAATAAGAACCATAACTAATAACAAACGGATCGCGAAGTGGTAAACGAATTGCGTAAAGATGAATAGCTGTAATTTTCATTAGGTAGAGACCCCTTCCTGTTTACAATAGTTTTGTACATTTGATATAGTTGACGTTAAATAGTCGTTAATTAATGATAAGGAGTTAAAGAAATGATGATAAAAATTGCAGTTGTCGGTTCAAAAGAGTTTATGGAGAATCTTTTACCTATTGCTCATAAACTAGAAGAAATAGAGATTGATCCATATATTTACCTTCATCCGGCGGAATCTTCTGAACTTTTAAAGCGTTTAAAGCCTTGTGATTTCATCTTTTTCTCAGGTGATTTACCTTATTATATGGCAAAAGAAATAAGAGAACAATTACGAATTCCAAGTACGTACTTACAGCAAGACGAGACAACTGTCGCATCTTCCATTCTTTCTGTCATGTATCACCAACGTATTCAACCACATAAAATTTCAATTGATTTAGTAGACCGCTCATTCATTACAAATGTGTTCCATGATATCGGTATAAAAGAAAATCCACAAGTGTTAGATTATGAAAATATGCTGTGGAGTAAAGATGAAATAAATAGAGTTATTGATTTTCATGTAGCTAAATATCAATCTGGAGATGCTCATTTAGCTTTAACTAGTATTCACGCTGTCTATGATGAACTTCAAAAAATAGGTATTCCTTCAGAGCGTATGATAGATCCGAAGCAATCCATTATACATGGGTTAAAAGATGCGAAAATAAAAGCTGAGTTAGCAAAAAGCCATTCAGCTACTGTTGGTGCTTGTATGATTTCTTCTTTAGAATTACGAGAAGGTTTGCTTGAGCAATTAGATGCTATTTCAAAAGAACTACGGGGTTCATTTAAAAAAGTTGATGAAATGACGTTCATTTTGTATACGACTCGTGGTGATATTGAATCGATTATAAAAACAAATATGATAAATAATTTATTTGCGAGTATAGAAGGAACAATAGCTATTGGATTTGGTTACGGAAAAACTGTAAAAGAAGCGGAGCAAAATGCTAAAATTGCTCAAAGTTTCGCGAAGAATAATCCAATAGACCACTGTTTTTATATACTAACAAGTGATAAAGAACTATTTGGTCCGTTCCCGAAAGAACAGAGAGTACAAAGTTTGAAGAATGACAACCCAGAACTCATGAAAATAGCGAAGGAAACGAAACTTAGTCCAGCCAACTTGTCAAAAATTATTCAATTTAGTCAATCACATCCATCATTGAAGTTTACAGCAGCGGATCTTTCTGAATACTTACAAGTGACTCGCCGATCAACAGAAAGGTTATTAAAGAAACTAGTTGATTATGGGTATGCTCATATTTGCGGCGAGGAAATGCCCTATCAACAAGGGCGCCCTCGCGCAATATATGAAATGAATTTACCGGTATCTCTAAGCTTCTAGTTGAGCCTTTTGTTTTTTTAGTAGTTCCGCTTTTTCAATGTCTGATAGTTTCGTAATTGTGAGACCAGTTATGCCGTAAATGATTGAAATAATAGGTACGATGAAATTCAATATAGCATAAGGAGCATATTCGAATGCGCCAACTCCAAGTGTTGCGAGTATAAATACACCACATGTATTCCAAGGTACGAAAACAGAAGTTAATGTTCCGCCATCTTCTAATGCTCTGGATAAATTTTTAGAATGTAGTCCTTTTTCTGTGTATGCATTTGCGTACATTCTTGAAGGAACAACAATCGAAATATATTGTTCAGAGCAAGTAAGGTTGGTTGCAAAGCAAGATGCGATAGTAGAAGCGATAAGTCCTTTTGCTGATGTCGCTAATTTTAAAATTTGATTTACAATTGCGCGAAGAATACCAGTATGTTCTAATACTCCTCCAAAGGTCATAGCGACAATTGTCATCGAAACTGTATTCATCATCGAATTTAAGCCACCGCGGTTAAAGAGTTCGTCTACTAGCTTGTTGCCAGTGTCTATGACAAATCCATTTTGGAGTGCACCGACAGACGCGGAGACAGAACCACCTTGAATAAAGACTTGTGATAAAAATCCTAAAATTATACCTACGAGAATAGCTGGTATAGCAGGAACTTTTTTAGCGACCAATACCATAACGACTACAGGTATGATTAGTAGGAAAGGGGAGATAACAAAGTTTTGTTGCAATACTTGTAACGTTTGATCGATACCTTTTGCATCAATATTGTTAGCGCCAAAATTTCTTCCTAAGAATGCATAAACGATAAGAGTAATAATTAAACCTGGAATTGTAGTAAATAACATATGACGAATATGTGTGAATAAATCTGTATTTGTTAATCCTGCGGCTAAGTTTGTTGTGTCTGAAAGCGGTGACATTTTATCGCCGAAGTAAGAACCGGAAATGATAGCACCGGCAACCATTGGAGCTGGGATTCCCATACTTAGGCCAATTCCCATTCCTGCAACACCAATTGTTCCCATTGTAGACCAAGAGCTACCGATAGCTAATGCAACAATAGAACAAATAATTGTAATTGAAACTAAAAATAGTGATGGAGTTAAAAGATTTAAACCGTAATAAATCATTGTTGCGACGATTCCGCCGCCAATCCAAGCACCAATCGTTAAACCTACTAGAATAATGATAACGATAGCGGGTAATGCGAGGCGAATTCCTTTATACATTGCTTCTTCAATATCGTGCCATTTGTAACCGTAACGCCAAGCGACGATAGAAGCAACGGTTGTACCGATAATAAGTGGGACGTGAGGGCTTTGTTTTAATACAACAATTGTAACCATCATAACTGCAACTGTAATGATAATAGGGATTATTGCTACGCCAAAAGGTATTTCTTTTTTCATAAATTGCCTCCTCATTATGTATGTTTGTATTTTTAGAATTGTCGCAAAATAGACGTTATTAAATTATAATAACTAAAAATTGATATGAGCGTCAATAAAAAAACAGAAAATAAGGAATGTTCTATCGTTATAAAGTGAGTGGAAATAAGTTGTCGATCGTATTTAAAAATAAATAATTGACTTTTTTCTTAAAATTCAATATGTTCATAAAAACATCTGTTTTTCATAAGTATAATTAACCTGAATGGTTTTGGAATTTGGGAAGGAGAATGTAGCTTTGAAAACATTAGAACTACAAGAGCGGTTAACTGAAATTTTTCAGCATTTACATGAAAACCCTGAAGTGAGTTGGAAAGAGTATGAAACGACAGCGTATATTACTAACTTTTTAAAAGAAGAAGGAATTTCATATAAAATATTTGATGATTGCCCAGGCGTGATTGCTGAAATTGGAAGCGGAAATCCAGTTATTGCAATTCGTGCCGATATGGATGCACTTTGGCAAGAAGTGGACGGAGAGTTTAAAGCGAATCATTCATGTGGTCACGATGCTCATATGACAATTGTGATGGGGCTTATTTTACAATTGAAAAATATGAGATGGGATAGTGGAACGGTTAGATTTATTTTTCAGCCGGCAGAGGAAAAAGGAAATGGTTCTTTAAAGATGGTAGAGAAGGGTGCCGTGGATGATGCTGACTTCTTATTTGGTGTTCATCTAAGACCGATTGAAGAACTACCTTTGAAACAAGCTGCCCCATCTATTCGTCACGGAGCAGCAGGATTTTTAGAAGGAACGATTCATGGAGATGATGCACATGGGGCACGCCCACATCAAGGGATAAATGCAATTGATGTCATTTCTATGATCAATATCGGTTTGAAAAATATATGGCTACCACCGCAAAGCTCATATTCAGTGAAGATGACAAGGTGCCAGGCTGGCGGGGATAATTTGAATATTATTCCGGGTAACGGCCATTTTAGCTTAGATGTTAGGGCAGAGAGTAATACATTATTAGAAGAATTGAAGAAAAAAATAGAACATGTAATAGAATCGGCCGCATCTATGGGATCGAAAACTTCATACAAATGGATCGACCTTGCACCAGGAGCTGAAGTGTCAGAAGAAGCTGAGCGCTTTATGCGAAAAGGCATTCTTGAAGTGTACGGGGAAGAGGGATGCACTGGACCACTGTATACGACAGGAAGCGATGATTTCCATTACTACACAGTGAAGAGACCACATTTAAAAGCTGTCATGCTTGGACTAGGTGCCAACCTACAACCTGGATTACACCATCCGTATATGAAGTTCGATCATAGTTGTATTATGGATGGAGTAGAAATATTGAAACAAACTGTATTGAAAGTATTAGAGGACAGGGGCTAGATAGCTCCTGTTTTTTTGTAGGAATGTGTCGTTAAGTCGATATATTGAAAAAATCGTTGATATATTCTAAGTTACGATAGATATATTCAGAAAATCATTCATATAATTTCACGTATCAGTTAACTTGATGCAAAATGAGTCTTCAGTACATGGTGTATAATAATAAGTACCATTTTCTAATAGGAGAAGACGAATGAACGAACAATATTACGATGCAGTATTACATATAAAAACTGTCGGTGAGCAAAAGGGTTTTAACAAGTCTATGCATTATCACCGTTATGAACCGACGCCATATAGCGGATTAGATGAGTTATTGAATCAATATGAAATAAGAAGTAGCGACCGGGTTGTAGATTTTGGATGCGGAAAAGGACGATTAAATTTTTACATGCACCATAAGTGTGGTGCTTCAGCAGTTGGAATTGAAATGAATGAAGAGTTTTATAAAGAAGCAATGGATAATCTTGAGCGCTATGCACGAAAGGTAAGAAACAGTAAAGATAAAATTGGGTTTGAATGCTGTTTAGCGCAAGAATATGAGATTGATCCACGTGATAATCGGTTTTATTTTTTTAATCCATTTTCTGTACAAGTGTTTATGAACGTAGTAAATAACATTTTGCTTTCGGTAGAGGAAACAGAGAGAGAAGTAGATATTATTTTATACTATCCTTCTGAAGATTATATTTTCTTCTTAGAGAACCAGACTACGTTTGAGCTGAAGAGAGAAGTAAGGTTGCCAGGTGCTTATGAGAAGAATGGGAATGAGAGGTTTTTAGTTTATACATTAAGATTATAAAAAAAGCAGGTGCCAAGGCACCTGCTTTTTTTTACTCACGTCTATATAATTAGTTACGGATTAAGTAATCAAATGCACCTAAAGCTGCGTTTGCACCTGAACCCATAGAGATGATGATTTGTTTGTACGGATTATTTGTACAGTCACCTGCAGCAAACACTCCTGGTACGTTTGTAGCGCCGTGCTTGTCTGTTACGATTTCACCGCGAGCGCGTTCAACTGTTTCGCCTAACCAGTCTGTGTTTGGCACAAGACCGATTTGTACGAATACACCTTGTAATTCAACGTGATGAACTTCTTCAGTTTCACGATCGATGTAAGAAATACCGTTTACTTTATCAGTACCAGTGATTTCTTTCGTTTGAACGTTTTTCAGAACAGTTACGTTTGGTAAGCTGTTAAGACGCTCTTGTAATACAGCATCAGCTTTTAATTCTGGCATGAATTCAAGAACAGTTACGTGCTTAACGATACCTGCTAAGTCGATAGCTGCTTCAATACCAGAGTTACCTCCGCCGATAACTGCTACGTCTTTTCCGATGAATAATGGACCGTCACAGTGTGGGCAGTATGCTACACCTTTATTTTTGAACTCAGCTTCACCTGGTACGCCAACGTTACGCCAGCGAGCACCTGTTGAAACGATTACGCTTTTACTTTTCAGAATAGCGCCGTTTTCAAGTTCCACTTCAATAAGTTCTTTTTTCTCTAAACGTTTTGCACGTTGTAGATTCATTACATCGATGTCGTATTCTTTTACGTGCTCTTCAAGGCTTGCTACTAGCTTAGGACCTTCAGTGCGTTTTACGCTGATGAAGTTCTCAATGCCCATAGTATCCATTACTTGACCACCGAAGCGCTCAGCAACGATACCAGTGCGGATGCCTTTACGTGCTGCATAAATTGCTGCACTTGCACCAGCAGGGCCGCCACCAACAACAAGAACATCGTATGGATCTTTATCAGAAAGCTCTGATGCATCTGGACCGTTACCCATTTTAGCTAAAATTTCTTCAAGTGTCATACGACCGCTTCCGAAAGATTCGCCGTTTAGGAAAACTGTTGGTACTGCCATGATGTCTTTGCTTTCTACTTCCTCTTTGAATGCAGCGCCATCAATCATAGTATGTGTAATACCAGAGTTTAGAACGCTCATTACGTTAAGAGCTTGTACAACATCAGGACAGTTATGACAACTTAGGCTGATATAAGATTCAAAATGATATTCGCCTTGAATGTTTTTAATTTGATCGATTAATTTTTGTTCAACTTTTGGAGCGCGTCCACTTACTTGTAGTAAAGCTAACACTAATGAAGTAAATTCGTGTCCTAATGGAATACCAGCGAATACGACACCAGTGTCTTCACCAGGGCGATTTACGCTAAAGCTTGGTGTTCTCTCTAATTCAACTTTTTCTACTGTAATCTTAGATGACATAGTAGCTAATTCGTCTACTAGAGCTAACATATCTTTAGATACGTCGTCGTCTCCAGCGCTTACTTTAAGTAAAATATCGTTCTCCATTAACTGAAGGTATTGGGATAGTTGTGTTTTTATATCTGCATCTAGTATCATTTTGATCGAACTCCTTAGATTTTGCCTACAAGGTCAAGGCTTGGTTTAAGTGTTGCAGAACCCTCTTGCCATTTAGCTGGGCAAACTTCACCTGGGTTGTTACGTACGTATTGAGCTGCTTTAATTTTGTTAACAAGAATGCTTGCGTCACGGCCGATACCGTCAGCATTGATTTCCATAGATTGGATAACGCCGTCTGGATCGATGATGAATGTACCACGAGCAGCAAGACCTTCTTCTTCCATTAAAACGTTGAAGTTTGTAGTGATTGTGCGAGTTGGGTCACCAATCATAATGTATTCGATTTTGCCGATAGTTTCTGAGCTATCATGCCATGCTTTGTGAGTGAAGTGAGTGTCTGTAGATACAGAGTATACTTCAACGCCTAAGTCTTTAAGAGTTGCATATTGGTTTTGTAAGTCTTCAAGTTCAGTTGGGCAAACGAATGTGAAGTCAGCTGGGTAGAAACAAACTACACTCCATTTTCCTTTTAAACTTTCGTCAGTAACTTGGATAAATTCTCCATTATGGTAAGCATTAGCTTTAAACGGTTTTACTTCTGTGCCGATTAATAACATATTAAAATTCCTCCTAAATGTTGGTTTTGAGCATCAAAAAATAGTGTGCTCATAAAATATATTTTTTAATTAACTATAATAATTCTAATTCGATATTAATTATCATATAGAAGTGGTTATTTTGTCAAGAGAATAAACCAACTTTATATCAATTTAATTAATATTTATTCTCAATTAAGGTTGTTAGAGAATTAAAAGGTAGTTTTCATGTAATCGATTTTCAACGAGTATGTAAAAGAGTAGTGCGTATGTTAGAGACATGGTGTAAGTATAAATTGTTAGGAAGGGAATATTTCTTAGAAGTTGTGGATTTGAAAAGGGATTGCTTATTTCTATTTTACAAAGAATTGTGCGATAAATAAAATAAAATGAATTAGAATCTTTTTGAACATTTTTTGTCATCTCAAATATATAATTAGGAAGCATATTGCAGTGATATAGAAAGATTGACTCAAGGTGCTAACAAGATATAATAAAATCTAGATATACCTTTCAAAAAGAAGATATAATATAGGATGAAAAAATTTCACCCTATTATTTTTTATGACCTTTAGAAAACGCTTACAATTAGTGTGGAGGGGAAACCATGTCTAAGTTCACAAAGTATTTTTTAATGGAAGCTAATGATGTGATTGTATATGTGAAAGAGAAATTATGTAAGTTTGAGGATGCAAAGGGGTTACAGTGTAAAGAAATAGGCGATGGTAATTTAAATTATGTATTCCGCGTTTGGGATGAACAGAAGAATATTTCTGTCATTGTAAAGCAAGCTGGGGATACAGCAAGGATTTCAGATGAGTTTAAGTTGTCGACGAATCGTATTCGTATAGAATCAGATGTTTTGCAGTTAGAGGAGGAGTTAGCACCTGGGCTTGTTCCAAAGGTATATTTGTTTGATAGTGTGATGAATTGTTGCGTAATGGAAGATTTATCAGACCACACAATATTACGTACAGCACTTATAAATCATCAAATATTTCCGAGGCTTGCTGACGATGTAACGACTTTTTTGGTAAACACACTTTTATTAACATCGGATGTTGTAATGAATCATAAAGAGAAGAAGGAGCTTGTAAAAAACTATATAAATCCTGAATTATGTGAGATTACAGAAGACCTCGTATACGCTGAGCCATTTACAAATCATAATAAGCGTAACGAGTTATTTCCGCTAAATGAAGGATGGATTAGAGAGCATATTTATAGTGATAAAGAGCTTCGTATGGAAGTAGCAAAACGTAAGTTTTCTTTTATGACGAATGCACAGGCACTTATTCATGGTGATCTGCATACTGGTTCCGTTTTTGTGAAAAATGATTCCACGAAGATTATTGATCCTGAGTTTGCCTTTTATGGACCGATGGGATATGACGTTGGGAATGTAATGGCGAATTTAATGTTTGCTTGGGTGAATGCAGATGCGACTATGAAGCCTGGGGCTGAGAAAGATGCGCATATGGGTTGGCTACAATCGACAATGGTAGAGGTAATTGATTTATTTAAGAAGAAGTTTTTAAATGCTTGGAATATTCATGTGACCGAGATTATGGCGAAGGAAGAAGGCTTTAACGAAGTATATTTACAATCTGTATTAGAGGATACAGCTGCAGTGACGGGTCTTGAGTTAATTCGTCGTATTGTTGGGCTAGCGAAAGTAAAGGATATTACTTGTATCGAGAATGAGGAAGCACGTGCCAGAGCAGAACGTATTTGTCTTCAAGTAGCGAAGAAATTTATTTTACGGGCTAATCAATATAAAACAGGCACAAGTTTTGTAGAAACGTTAAAAGAACAGTCAATGCACTACGCGAAGTAAGGGGAGAAGATGATGGAAGAGCAATTAATACCCATTCAGTGGAAAGATGATTCTTTAATTTTATTAGATCAAACATTATTACCGAATGAGGTTGTCTATGAATCTTTCAAGACAGCTGAAAGCGTGTGGGATGCCATTCAAGTAATGAAAGTAAGAGGAGCACCAGCGATTGGTGTTTCGGCAGCGTATGGTGTGTGTTTAGGAATAAAGGAAGTTATTCAAAGTAAGATGGAAGACTTTATAGAGGAAGTCAAAAAGGTATGTGCATATTTGGCAACATCAAGGCCAACAGCAGTAAATTTATTTTGGGCACTTGAAAGAATGGAGACAGTCGCGACAGAGAACTCACATTTATCAATCGGCCAGTTGAAAGATAGATTACTAGAAGAGGCAAAAGAGATTCATAGAGAAGATGAAGAAATTAACCGTCAAATCGGAGAACATGCATTAACGTTATTCCATGATGGAATGGGAGTGTTAACACATTGTAATGCTGGTGCGTTAGCGACGACTAAGTATGGGACTGCGACAGCTCCAATGTACTTAGCGAAAGAAAAAGGATGGGACTTAAAAATCTTTTCGGATGAAACACGTCCTAGATTACAAGGTTCAACGTTAACAGCATTAGAACTACAGCGAGCGGGGATTGATGTTACTGTCATTACGGATAATATGGCAGCTATGGTCATGTCACAAGGGAAGATTGAGGCGGTAATCGTTGGGTGCGACCGTGTGGCAGCAAACGGTGATGTAGCAAATAAAATTGGGACATTAGGCGTATCTATTTTAGCAAAATACTACAACATTCCGTTTTATGTAGCAGCACCAACACCGACAATCGACTTAAAAACACCGACAGGAAAAGAAATTCCAATCGAGGAAAGAGATGCTTCTGAAGTGATTAATCGCTTCGGACAATATTCTGCTCCGAAAGAAAGTAAAGTATATAATCCGGCATTTGATGTCACACCACATGAAAATGTAACAGCGATTATTACGGAAAAAGGGATTGTAAAAGCACCGTTTACGGAGAACTTAAAAAAGCTATTTCAATAAGTAGATAGATTTAAAAAGTCAGTCATCATAAGCTTCATACTTAGGGGGATGTATATGTTATTACAAAAAGAAAGAGAAGAAATTGTAGCGTATGGAAAGAAAATGATTTCTAGCGGTTTAACAAAGGGGACAGGCGGCAATATTAGTATTTTCAATCGTGAACAAGGTCTTGTTGCGATTAGCCCAAGTGGTTTAGAGTATTATGAAACAAAACCTGAAGATGTAGTTATATTAAACTTAGATGGTGAAGTGGTAGAGGGAGAGAGAAAACCGTCAAGCGAGCTCGATATGCACCTTATATATTATAGAAATCGTGAAGATATAAATGCGCTTGTGCATACACATTCACCTTATGCGAAGACAATTGCATCATTAGGGTGGGAGCTTCCTGCTGTATCATATTTAATTGCTTTCGCAGGCCCGAATGTACGCTGTGCACCGTATGAAACATTTGGTACGAAGCAATTAGCGGATGCTGCTTTTGAAGGCATGATTGATCGCCGTGCCGTTTTACTTGAGAACCACGGTTTAATTGCAGGTGCAAATAACATAAAAATGGCGTTTACTGTTGCAGAAGAAATTGAGTTTTGTGCGCAAATTTATTATCAAACGAAAAGCGTCGGAGAGCCGAAGCTATTGCCAGAAGATGAGATGGCGAATTTGGCGAAGAAGTTTGAAGGGTATGGGCAGCAGTAAATGAAGAAACACCCTCAAGATTTCACTCTTGAGGGTGTTTCTATGCCTTCTTAAGCAACAAATACATAAAGTAAGGAGCACCAATTAAAGCAACGACAATACCTGCTGGGATGCCATTAGGATCAACGATGTTTCGTCCGATTGTGTCTGCTAATAGCAATAGCCATCCGCCGATTAAAACGGCGATAGGCATGAAAATTTGATGTCTTGGACCTACTAAAGATTTCGCGATATGAGGAGCCATTAGTCCGATAAAGCTAATTCCTCCTGTTACGGAAACAGCTGCAGCTGCAAGCGCAACGGCTGCAACTAATAAGTATCTGCGTTCTTTTTCAATTTCAATTCCAACACCGATTGCGACTGGCTCGTTTAATGCTAGAATGTTTAATCGATTTGCTTTATAGAAAACGAACGGAATTAATACGATTAACCATGGGAGCATTGCTAAAACGAAGATCCAGTCATCTCCCCAAATATTTCCGGCAATCCATTTTGAAATAAAGTCCACTTTCATACGATCAGCGGATGAAATAAGGACAATCATCATTCCAGATAGTGCAAATGCAAAACCGATACCAGTTAATGTTAATCGTATTGGCTGAAGTCCAGTTGATTTACTATATGAAAATACGTAAATTAGAACAGCTGTCAGAAAAGCCCCGATAAATCCAACGACAGGTAGTAAATAAAGGAATGAACCTACATCTATTGGAAAGTATAAAAAGAAAATAGCAACAGCAACACCGGCCCCAGAGTTGATTCCGAGAATACCAGGTTCAGCTAAATCATTTCGAGTAATTCCTTGCAGAATAGCCCCTGATAAAGCGAGAGCCATACCAGCTAATAATGTAATAACAATTCTAGGTAGTCTTAAAGAGTATAAAACAAACTCCTCTTTAAAAGTCCCCTGTCCCATTAATGTTGGGAGTAGTCGATCATAAGATAAAGATGCTGAACCAAGTCCCATTCCAACTACAATGGTGGTGATGGTCAGTATTAGTAAAGCGAGTATAATAAGACGTTGTTTTCTTAGAATAGATTGCATCATGAGAATGTTTTTCCTCCTTTACGTACAACGAATAGGAAGAATGGCAGCCCTACAATTGCGACAATAGCGGCAACTGGTGTTTCGTATGGAGCGTTAATAGTACGTCCGATTGTATCTGCAAGTAGCATAAAGGAAGCTCCAGCAATTGCTGACATCGGTATAACAAATCGGTAATCTGGACCGACAATTGGGCGTACCATGTGAGGTACCATTAAACCGATAAATGCCATATTTCCGACAAGCGCTACAGAAGCACCAGCAAGTAAGATAATAATGATAAATAGAATGGTTTTAATAACAATAATTTTTTGACCTAGTCCAATAGCCACTTCTTCACTGAAACTAAGAATTGTCAATTTTTTTGCTAGTAAGATAGCGATAAAGATACTAATTGAAATGACTGGAATAATAATTTTTAATTGGCTCCAAGTAGTTCCAATTACGCCCCCAGCAGTCCAAAGTGATACATCTTGTGAAATTTTGAAGTAAATGCCGACTCCTTCTGAAATTGCGAGTAGAAATGCTGAAACGGCAGCACCGGCTAATACAATTCGAAGAGGGGATAGCCCGCCTTTTTTCACCATACCAATTCCAAATACCATAATTGCGCCAATTGCAGCACCAATAAAGCAAGCAAATGTTAAGTAAAGATAGCTGATGGAAGGATTGAAAGCAAGTGTCAGTGCAAGCGCAGCATTTGCTCCACCAGATAGCCCTAATAATCCAGGATCTGCAAGTGGATTTCGTGTTAATCCTTGCATAATTGCTCCAGAAACAGCAAGTCCAGCTCCTACAAAAATAGCAGCAACTTCACGTGGCAAACGTATTTCGCGAATAATAGATATTTTGTCCCCTTTAGCGGAGGAAGTAAGTGCTAACCATACGTCTTTTATTGAAGTATCTGCAGCACCTAATACCATTGCTACCATAAAAATAAGAAAGAATGCAATTATGCTCAAAATTAGTTTGTATGTAAAAGCTATAGAACGTGGATTGTCGTGATCTTTTGTCATTCGTTTCACATCTTTTCTGTTCATAGAATAAAGGAAGAGGAATTCTTAAATTAAGAATTCCTCATGTTTGTATTATTTACCAAGAAAGCTTTTCTTGAAGAAGTCTAGTTGGAAATCTAATGTAAGTGGATCATTGAAATAGAATTCCATCATGTTTGCTTCGTATACGCGATTATTTTTTACTGCTGGGATGTTTTTATATGATTCTGTCTCTTGGAATGAGTTATCAGTATCTTTGTTTTTACTTACGATTAAGTAATCACCAGCAAACTCAGGTAATACTTCAGTAGATAATGCGTAGTAACCTTCTTTTAATGCTTTTTCTTTTACTTTTTCAGGCATTTTTAATTTCATTTCTTGGTATAGAATTTCTGTTCCACGGCCCCAGTTTTCGCCGTATACATAAAGCTGTTTGTTGAAGTTTTCTACAACAGAAACTGTTGCATCTTCACCGATTTTTGCTTTAATTTCTTTACCAGCGTCCTGTGCACGTTTCTTGAAGTCATCAACCCAAGTTTTTGCTTCTTTTTCTTTGTTTAATAATTTACCGATTTCTAAATGCTGTGTTAAGTAATCAACTTTTCCGTAAGTGTACGTTACAGTAGGAGCGATCTTCTTTAACTTATCAACATTTTTAATATTTGATAAACCAATGATTAAATCTGGATTTAGTTCAGCGATTTTTTCAACGTTTTCATCTGATACTTCAGCAACATCTTTAAGTTTGCTATCAAAGCGTGGGTTTTGTTTAGACCATGAATCTACCCCAACAAGATTTACATCTAATGACATCACGTTACCAGCGAATGATGATAAAACAACAACACGTTTTGGATTTGCAGGAACTTCTACTTTACCATTTTCAGATTGGTATGTAATTGTTTCTGATTTACTACCTTTTGCATCGTTCTTTTTGTCTGTAGAGCCATTGCTACAAGCGCTCATAACAAGAACGAAAAGAACTGTTAGTGAAATAAATAACTTTTTCATTGTCTTTCTCCTTTAACATAGATGATATTTGTATATAATAATTTGTTTAACTGCAATCTTTTTGAAAGAGTAGTGGTAATGCAAAATGCTTATTAAAAATCTTGAATATGAGATTCTACAATATAGTATTAACCATATTAATAAAAGAAGATGTAATCTCAAATTTACTAATTATTAACAAAATGATAATGATTATCACTATTGATTCTTTAAATAATATAATTTTATATAGGTGTATTGTCAATAGTAATTTTGATTGTAAATTTTGCGGAAACAGGTTATATTTTATTGAGAATGATAATCAATGACTAGTAGCTGAGGAGTGACACGAATGAATCAAGAAGAATTGTTTGATGTAACTGTGATAGGCGGAGGGCCTGCAGGGCTTTATTCAGCTTTT
The DNA here is from genome assembly GCF_016483705.1 of Bacillus cereus group sp. N6. Classification (NCBI taxonomy): domain Bacteria; kingdom Bacillati; phylum Bacillota; class Bacilli; order Caryophanales; family Bacillaceae; genus Bacillus; species Bacillus cereus group sp. N6. The sequence goes on along the minus strand of NZ_JAEHBI010000015.1, from coordinate 58,891 downwards.
TATAGTGGACTCAGAGAGATGAAAACGAAAATAATAGAATTTCAACCACAGTTAGGTGGAAAAATACATGTTTATCCAGAGAAGATGATTTGGGATGTAGGAGGGCTGCTGCCAGTTACAGGTGATAAATTAATTGAACAACTTGTACAGCAAGGGCTAACATTTAAGCCAGAAGTGGTATTAAATACAAAAGTAGAATCGATTATTCGTAACGAAGATGGCACTTTTACGTTAAAAGCAAGCACTGGAGAAGAACATTTTTCAAAAACAGTTATCGTCGCAACTGGAAGTGGTATATTGAAGCCTCAAAAGTTATCAATTGAAGGTGCTGAGCGATTTGAAGTATCTAATTTAAATTATACAGTGAAATCTTTAAAGCGTTTCAAAGGTAAGACGGTCATTATTTCCGGCGGAGGAAATTCTGCTGTTGATTGGGCAAATGAATTAGAACCAATTGCGAAAAAAGTGTATGTAACATATAGAAAAGAAGAATTATCTGGTCATGAAGCACAAGTAAAACAACTGCTGAACAGCTCGGCGGAGTGTTTCTTTAATACATCGATTACAAAACTCATTGCTGGTGATAATCATGAAGCGATCGAATATGTAGAATTAACGAATCATGAAACAAGTGAAATTTCACATTTACCTATTGATGAAGTGATTATTAACCATGGATATGAACGTGACATTACGTTATTAGAAAATAGTGAGTTAGACGTTGCAATTATAGATAATTATTATATTGCAGGTAATGCGAATAGTGAGTCCTCTGTAGATGGATTATATGCTGCGGGAGATATTTTAAAGCACGAAGGGAAATTACACTTAATTGCGGGAGCATTCCAAGATGCTGGAAATGCTGTAAATAAAGCGAAACAATTTATTCAACCTGATGCAAGTGAGTACGGAATGGTTTCTTCGCATAATGAAGTATTTAAGAAGAGAAATCGTGAATTGATCAAGCAGATGATGAAATAATAAAGTTAAACTGTAATCAGTGGGGCTATTCCCAGCTGAGTATGGCCGCGCACTAATAGCGGGATAAAGAAACAAGTAACCCCCATTTACTTCTCTTCTCGAGTGACGAGAGAGGTAAATGGGGGTTTTCCTGTTTACTATATTTTCAATCATTGTAATGACACCGGTTTCATCAGTTCATGTGATATGAACGTTTTATTTGTAAATCTTCCTAGAAAACAATGAATCTATGTTTTACTGCCGCAGAACAGTATTACATTATGCTGTCCCTTTAGCTCGTTCGTTAGGAAATGGCATATTTAATATAGAGGCAATGTACTGTTTTCCATGCATTCGAGCTAATGATTCTAATATTTGACGGACGCGTTTTGTAAGATGTCCTTGTTCCTTTATAGCTTCACAATATGCGTCATAGAAAGCGTATTTAGCCCAAAGGAAATCATCTTGTTGGAATAAAAAATGATTTTTGTACCATTCCCCAATTGTATGGTAACAATTGTTTTCATGTATTGCTGCGCTTTGAGAAAGAATACGATCAGATAAAGATGTAGTTAAATGAGAAATTGTGTTTTCTGTTTCAAATTGTAATGTTTTTTCTAACATTGTAATGATGTGACGAGTAGCCATATGTTAACTCTCCTTTGTGTAAATGGGTAATACCATTCTATATTTAAAAAATCCTTACTATATTATTATACAATATATGGAATGCATCCACCTTCTTTTTAAATTGCATTTACAAAATCTTTTTTATTTGTTTACAAAAATAAAGTAAGATACAGTATATATGAAAAAATAATAAAGGAATGAACGCGTTGTATATAACAGTAGAAGAAGCTGCGGAGTATTTGAATTTACCAAAGTCGTATATTGAAGAGCTAATTCAGCAAAAGAAAATTCGTGCACTATTTGATGGAGAGCAATATTTATTAAATAAAGAACAATTCAATACACATTTAGAACAAATGGAGAAATATAAGCAATTAGTGGAAGATATATTGAATGAACCAATTCCAGAAGATATGGATGTTAAAGACGAAGATTAAACTATGGGAAATCCCGTATGAAGATATGCAGAAATGTATCTTCATACGGGATTTTTTGTTTAAAGATATTAAAAGCCTAAGGAGCGTTTAGCATTTCTTCGAATTTTGATAGGTAGTAGTCTACCATGTTAAAAGCATATTTTTTTCTAGCTAGGACAAACATAGAGAACGTAACCTGTACAGATACATATACTATCAGTGCAAATGCTTATAAATTAATGGAAGGGGTTTTCTCGTGAGTTTATTTCATTGTGATTTTTTGAAAGACTTAATTGGATCTTTTGTGAGAGTAAACAGGGGTGGTCCAGAATCTCAAAAAGGAACAATAATATCAGTATGTCCGGACTACTTCGTATTGCAGAATGAAAAAGGTGAGCTTTATTACTATCAACTTAGTCATCTAAAAAGTATTACAAAAAATGCGAAAGACTGTGGATCAAGTGATTGCGATTGGGAAGATTGTGCATGTGCAGAAGACTTTGAAGCACTACTTCAAAGCTTCAAATATTGCTGGGTGAAAATTAATCGCGGTGGTCCAGAGAAAGTAGAAGGCATCTTACAAGATGTTTCGTGTGATTTCGTAACATTGATCGTAAAAGAAGAAATTATATTAGTTGCAATAAAGCATATTAAAAGCGTTAACTATAATGCATTAGCATGCGGAGAGAGCGATGAGAGCGACGATAGTAGTAGTAAGGAAAGTAGTAGCAATAATTCAGGTCGCGCTCGTGCACAAAGACAATCAAGTAGAGGAAGATAATAAGAAAGGGGGATACGAAATTGGAGAGCATATTATGCTGTGAGCAAATTAAATGTTTAGTCGGTGAGACTGTAAAAGTAAATCTTCGTGGACCAGAGAGTCGAGTGGGGGTACTTGTATCGTTAGGAAGAGATTACCTTACATTACAACTTCCTCTTGGTGAATTAGTATATTACCAACTAAAGCATGTGAAGAGTCTAGTTAAGAAAGTGAAAGAAAGTAAATGTGGCGATTGCTATGTTTCAAGTTTCTGCTCTGATGATGATACTTTTGTCGATGTATTACGTGACTTGAAGTATAAGTGGGTAAAGATTAATCGTGGCGGTCCAGAATGTGTAGAAGGTTTGTTAAGTGAGGTACACCATGACTGTATTACACTAGTAAACTGCGATGAAGTTATTTATGTAATTAAGTCTCATATTAAGAGTGTGAGCCAAGTAGTGAAATGTAAAAAGAATGAAGAAGAATAATGTTTGATAAATAAGAGGGGCATTATGGTTGAAGGTGAAGAACGATTTCTTATTTCGGATAGTATGAAAAGGAAGTCTTTACTATTAAGACGGAACATTGCCCCTGATTATTTTTTTGAATGGAGAATAGGAAAGCAAAAAATTTATAGGAAGGAGGATATAGATGAATGAGTTAAACAAAAGTATTGGAGAAAATATATATGTTAAACTAATCGGTGAAAAAAGATTTAAAGGTGTATTAATAGACGTAGGAAATGATATTGTTGTTCTTTACAATGGACAAGACTACGTATATATATCTTTATACCATGTACAATATTATAAATTTTTAAGACCATATGATGAGGAAATATCAAAACCAGATGTTGACTCTGTAATTAAGAGGGAATCGCCTTCTATTTCTTTAAGAAAAGTATTAAGCACTTCTAAAGGGATTTTTACAGAGGTTTATGTAGCAGGAAATGCTCCAATACATGGTTATGTTACAAGTGTAATGAACGATTATATTGTTTTTTATAGCCCAGTTTATAAAACAGTATATATATCTTTAAAGCATTTGAAATGGTTAATTCCGTATAAAGAAAACCAAGTCCCGTACGCCCTCAATAAAAATGAACTCCCCGTGAATCCATTAAATATTACGTTAGCTAGAACATTCGAAGAACAGCTTATTAAAATGTCCGGCAAAATCATGGTGTTCGATTTAGGTGAGGAATCTAATAAAATCGGAAAGATGGCAAAGATTGATGAAGGGCATATTGAAATATTAAAAGCACGTGATGCAAAAATGTATGTGAATATTCAACATGTGAAATCTGTCCATTGTCCGTAATCTAGTTGAAAGGGCTGGCTTTTTCTTTTATATGCAGAAGAAAAGGTCGAGCCTATTTGTTTAGCTCGATTTGAATATGAGAGGGAAAATGAATTGAATATAAATGTGTTAGTGTGACCTTTGAAGAGGAAATCTTGTGCAAAATTATAAAAAATATGTACGAGCCATTTTTTATATATTCAATTTATTTTTTTGTGGGAGAACTGCTCAACTAATATATTAAAGGGGTTTTGTTTGTGGAGCAGTTTCCAAATTCGTTATCGATTACATTACTTGGTAGTGCTGGTGGAGCAGCAAAAGCAGTTTTAGCAATTTTAAATCAAGCGATAGCAAATGAAAAAGACCCGATTTATGAAGCGATAAAGAATGTTACATTTCATTTGGTTGACATAAAACAAAAAGATAGGGCTTATTATGGTGAGTTGTTTCCAAATTTGAAAGATCAATTGTTTTTATATGAAATTGACCTTCAAGATGTAGTGAAATTCAAACAACATTTGAAAGAAAAAAGCACGGGTGTTGTTATTGATGTTTCGGGGGCAGATACAATCAGAGTATTAAGTTGTTGTAATGAACTTGGAATTTGTTATATTAATTCAGCTTTGGAAAATGAGGAAGTAGATCAGGACGATAGTTTAATCGGTTTTCAGCTTACGGAAAGATATACGAGGTTTGAGAAGGAGAAAGAGAAATTTACAAATACAAAAGCAATTATAGGCTCAGGTATGAATCCAGGTGTTGTTCAATGGATGGTTGTTGAACTTATGAAGGAACGTCCAAAGGAAAAGCCAAGAGCATGTTATATAGTAGAACATGATACGTCATTTTTAAATGATACAGCACTTATAAAGCCTCATACACTTTATGCTTCATGGGCAGTAGAGCGATTTCTAGATGAAGCGATATGGAGTTATCCGATGTATATGAGTCATCATCGTCCTCTTTATTTTTATGAAGATGTATATGCTTCAGAGTATAAAGTAAAGTTAGGAGAGAAAGAGTTTTATGGCTGTTTAATGCCACATGAGGAAGTTTTAATTTTAGGAAAAAACTTCAATATGGAAGTGGGTTTTCTTTACCGAATTAATGAGTATACGACTAATGTAATTAGACAGAACTTAGATCAAGTAGAAGATTTGTGGAGTTGGAATCGTAAAGTATTTAATCCAGCCGAAGAAGAGATTGCCGGCGAGGATCTAGTAGGTGTATTACTCGTTTATGAAAATAGTGAGACATATATGTATAACGTGATGAATAGCAGTCAAGTTTTTCATAAATATAAAACGAATGCGACTTACTTCCAAGTAGGATGCGGAATTTATGCTGGCTTGTGTAGTTTACTGTTCGATAACTTTAAACAAGGTGCCTATTATGTAGAGGAATTATTATTAAATACAGAGAGTAAGTACGGAGAATATTTGAATTTATATATGAAGGATTTTGTAGTGGGCGGAAATGACTTTACGGATGGATTGCTACATGATCGGGTAAGGTGGATATAAGTTGTGACGAAAAGGAAGGGGAAATCTCCTTCCTTTTCGTATGATAAGGTTACATCTTACCCTGAAAGCAATTTCATACTTATAATTTAAGGAGATAATATGTAGAGCTTTTGTATTGAGTATGAGGAGTATTTATATGAACAAATTTAAAAGCTTGATATATGAGGAAAGAGAAGCTTTTAAATTATTTAAAAAAATTAACGGATTTGTTAGAGAAAATCGGTAAAGCTTTTTACAAAACAAAGGAGAATGGTACGGGACTGGGGTTAATGATTACATATAAAATCATTGAGGAACATCAAGGAAGTATCGCGATTCAAAGTAGCATGGGAATAGGAACGAAAGAGGAAATTTTTTACCGACAGCATAATGTGCTAGAGAAAAATATTTTTCAGAAAAGTGTTCTTGTTGTGTAAATATAAACATTTTATAAAATGTTTCAAGAAGGGTTTTTTTTATAAAATACTTCGTTTATAATGGAGGAAAATATCGACATGAGATTTATTATTCATGTAACGGTTCGGTAGTGTTAGAGAAAGAAGGGGTGCACGCGCATCCTTTTTTCTATGCAGATATTATGAAAGAGGTGGTATGATGGAATTAACATTAAATTCGACTGTATGTTTACACACGATTCAATTTCGAAAAGAGCAAAAGAATTATATTGTAAAAGATACAATTACAGGAGAAAAATATGAAATGCCGCCACTTTGGATTGATGCATTGGCAATGATGCGTGACGGTTTTTTATTGGGGGAAATTGAGGAGAAATTAAAAGAAGAGTATCCAGACGAAGAAATAAATATGTTAGCATTTACGAGGCAACTGTTAGAGCTAGAGCTTGTCGGAATGGTAGATGGCGAAGAAATAGCTTGTACAAAGAAGAAAGAGAAAGATTATTTAGCTTGGTTACGTCCTCGTGTTGAGCAATTCTTTCTTAGTTTAAATAAAAAAAATAGAAGCAAAGGTCAATGATGATCTTTGCTTTTTTGTATAGTTTGTTTAAAAAATTACAGCGAATGCCCTTGCGAAAGCACCGTCGCTATCTTTAATTTTTAAAGGTGCCGCTGAGAAAAAGAAACGTTTCGTGTTAATTGCATCTAAGTTTGTTAAGTTTTCGATTAAATAAATATTATTCCCAAGTAGTATGTGATGAATTGGCGATGTTTCTGTCGTTACCTCATCAGGAGAGATGAAATCTAAACCGACAGATTTTACTTTTAATTGAACTAGTTCTTCAGCTAATTCTTCAGAAAGATAAAAAGCTTCTTTCTCATATGCTTCTGTATTCCATTTCGTAGATAGATTGGAATGGAAAATGACAATATCACCTTCTTTTATGTCAGCGTTGTGTAATACTTCTTTAGGTAGTTTTCGTTCTTGTACATGAGTTACATCAATAAGAACAGCTTCGCCTACAAATTGATCTAGGGGTAATTGATCAATAGTCGTTGCGCCTGAAATGAAATGAGCAGGAGCATCACAATGCGTGCCAACATGAACGACAGAATGAAAATCTGTAACTTGATAGCCTGTCTCTTCAACGCTTGTAATGGCTCCTAAATTGATTTTTGGTGTTCCAGGGAATTGGGACATATTGTTTTCAAATGTTTGTGATAGGTCAATTACTTTCATTTTAAATACCTCCAATATATGTTTTGAAATAAAAAAACTCACCTTTCATAATCAAGAAAGATGAGTTTTGTACACAATAGTTACGTTTTATCTTTCAAAATGCAATGCATTTTGCAGGAATTAGCACCTATTCAGTTTGTATAAACTGAGGTTGCTGGGCGTCAAAGGGCCGGTCCCTCTGCCTCTCTTGATAAAGACATATTAAGTTTTCGTTTCTGAATATTCACTACTTTTAAATTGTAATTCATTTCCTTTTTTCGTGCAATATAAAATAGGTATTCACCCAAATAAAGTTGCTCGCATATTGTAGCTTATGTAAATAGAATGCTGCGAAGGAGTGAGTGCAGTGACAGGGAATGTATTGAATTATTACGCTGGTGGAAATACAGCTAGAGGATTTTATAATTTATACGATGAGAATTTAAAAGGGCTAAACAGGTTATTTATTTTAAAGGGTGGTCCTGGAACCGGGAAATCTTCTTTAATCAAAGCAATAGGTCGCGAGTGGGTTGAAAAAGGATATGATATTGAATTTTTACACTGCTCTTCTGATAATAAATCGGTTGATGGTGTAATTATCCCGAAGTTAAAAGTAGGAATTGTTGATGGAACATCACCGCATGTTATTGAGCCGAAAATGCCAGGAGTTGTCGAAGAGTATATTAATTTAGGGGTTGCTTGGGACTCAGATAAATTAAGAAAGCAGAAGGTGGAAATTGAACGATTTGTTTCAGAAGCAAGCAAGGCTTTTCAAACTGCTTACGCTTGTTTTAACGAGGCACTAGTTATACATGACGAGTGGGAGAAAATATATATTAATAATATTGATTTTAATAAAGCAAATGAACTAACTGATCAGCTGATTCAGAAGTTATTTACAGATAAAGGCGGGAAACAATCGCTTGTGAAACATCGGTTTTTAGGGGCAGCTACACCGAAAGGAGCAGTTGATTTTGTTCCTAATTTAACAGAGGGATTACCACATCGTTATTTTATAAAAGGACGCCCAGGATCTGGGAAATCAACAATGCTTAAAAAATTAGCTAAGGCAGCAGAAGAAAAAGGATTTGAAGTTGAAGTATATCATTGTGGATTTGATCCAAATAGTCTTGATATGGTTATCGTAAGAGAATTAGGGTTTGCAATTTTTGATAGCACCGCACCACATGAATATTTTCCGAGCCGCGAAGGTGATGAAATTATAGATATGTATGCCTTGATTGTGACACCAGGGACAGATGAGAAGTATGCGACAGAAATTCGTGACGTGTCGATTCAATATAAAGCAAAAATGAATGAGGCGATGTCTTTCTTAGCGAAAGCGAAATCAGTTCGTGATAAATTAGAACGAATATATATTGCTGCTATGGATTTTTCAAAAGTAGATGCATATAAAGAGGAGATTCAAAAAGAGTTTGAACGAATTGCGGTTAGTGTAAAAGAAAAGAACAAGTAAAAAATAAAGGATTTTGGTAGGCTGTCGGGAATTTTCTGACAGCTATTTTAGTATGTAGTAAAATTAGGAGTATATTTGTCGAATTTCCAAGGAAATAATCAAAAAATGGAGAGGGTATGAAATGAGAGAGAAAATTAGAGTGGAGTTAGCAAGAATTGAACAAGAGAATGATGTGAAAATTTTATTTGCAGTGGAATCAGGGAGTCGTGCTTGGGGATTTCCATCGAAAGATAGTGATTATGATGTTAGATTTGTTTATATGCATCCGGTAGAGTGGTATTTATCAATTCATGATAAACGAGATGTAATTGAGTATCCGATTAGTGATGATTTAGATATAAGCGGGTGGGATATTAAAAAGGCGTTACAGTTATTCGCAAAGTCAAACCCAGCTTTACTCGAATGGATTCGATCACCGATTTTCTATTCGAAAAACTCTCATTTTCCAGAACAGCTTCAGCAAATGAGTGATAAGCACTTTGATCCAAAAGCAACGATATATCATTACTTACATATGGCTTCAAAAAATTATCGTGAATTTTTGCAAGGTGAGGACGTAAAATTGAAAAAATACTTTTATGTATTGCGTCCGATTTTAGCTTGTAAGTGGCTAGAGGAGAAAACAACTTTACCACCTGTAGAATTCGATCGATTGATTACAGAATTATCGTTAGAACGTAGCGTATTAGATGAAATTGAACAGTTGTTAATAAAGAAAAAGGCAGGTACTGAATTAGATGTTGGATTAAAAATTGAGGTGTTGAATCAATTTTTAGAAGAACAAATTCATTACTATCAGCAATATGTAAAAGGAATTGAAAAGGGATCAGGAATCGATATTGAGAGTTTAAATACATTGTTTCGAGATATGTTGTTTGAAGTATATGAAAAAGGGCACAAGTGAGTTTGTGCTCTTTTTTTATTTTGTAGGAATAAAGAAAACAGATATAGCTGCAAGAAGACCCGCGAATGAGAATAAGTAAAAATTCCATGCTAAGTCATATTGCATTGTCATAATAATACCGACAAGAATAGGACCAGCAATCGCACCAACTCGGCCAAGTCCAAGTCCCCAGCCTAAGGAGGTAGCTCGGATATGGGATGGGAAGTATTGTGTTACATATGCATTTAATATTTGAGTAATACCGACTGATCCAATTCCAGCAAGGCCGATTAAAAGATAAATGATTGTAACAGATGGTTTAATTGTTAATAGTCCAATACATATAGCTGCCATAAGATAGGAGATGCTAATAACAATTTTAGCCCCTATACGATCCGCGATTGCTCCAGCAAATAATGCACCGATAGCGGCAGTAATATTTAGCATAAGTAAAAATGATAGACTAGATCCAAGAGGGTATCCTGCTTGGCGCATCATCTGCGGTAACCAAGTGTTTAAACCGTATATTAAAAACATTCCCATTATATAAGTAATCCAAAAAAGCAGCGTCGCTTTTATGTACTCTTTTGAGAATAACGTAAGAAATCCATTTTTCTTTCGTATATTAGGTGGGGCTTGATGAGTTTCCTCTTTTGCATTGAATTCAATTTGAAAACGATTAAGGATTTGTTCCACTTCTTCTTGTCGATTACGTGATAACAAAAATTGAATGGATTCAGGTAAATAACGAATGATGAAAGGAATGAGGAGTAGTGGAATCATTCCGATGCCAAACATAATTCTCCATCCGAAATCTTCTAACATAAACATAGACAAAATAGCACCTAACACGATACCTAAAGGATAGCCAGTAAACATAAGAGCATAAATAAAAGATTGTCGCTTTTTTGGTGAATATTCAACAGTAAGTGCTGAAGCTGTTGGAATAACACCGCCTAATCCGATTCCTCCGATAAATCGAGATAAACCAAATAATTCAGGGGAAGGAGCAAGTGCAGCAAGGCCCATTGTGATGGAGAAAAGTGCTAAACAGCATATAAGCGTCCATTTTCGTCCAATTAGATCTGTAATGGTTCCAACTAGAATAGCGCCAATAAACATCCCAAATAAAGCATAGCTAGCAATTGTACCAGCGTGTGCCGGTGAAAGTGCCCAGCTTTTGTCTTCTAGGAGCTTTGGCAGAACGGCACCGTAAATACCTAAATCATATCCATCAGCTAGAATGGCTAGCCAACAAATAAAAACAACAAGTTTTGTAATAGAGCTTGAAAAGATAGTTTTTGTAGATTCTAGATGAGGTGGAGCTGAAGTTTGCATAGTATTCCCTCCTTTTATTTATAGATAAATATATTATTTTATTTGATGTTAATATTTCCCTTCTTATATCGAAGTTTATCTGAAAAGGTTTTATAACAAATAAAGAAGTTCAACAGGAATCCTGTTGAACTTCTTTATTTGTTTACTCATTATCAACTCGTTTTAACGGTTGATCTGCTGGACCTTCCATAACATCTCCCTCAATTGAAAAGCGGGAACCATGGCAAGGGCAGTCCCAAGTACAATCACCATTATTCCATTCAACTTCGCAGCCGAGATGTGTACAAGTTGTATCGACAATATGTAATTTCCCATCTTTGTCCTTATAAGCACCTGCTCGTTTCCCATTAACATGTACGACAGATCCTTCACCAACTTCAAGATCTTCTGGCTTACGTAATGCGGTTTCAATCTTTCCTTCAATTAAATGTTTCGCAACATCAATGTTCTGGGAGAGGAATGTTTTTATATCTGGATTTGCATGGAAGCGTGATGGTGCATACAGCTCCTTATAGGGATTGTGGACTTTTAGAATGGAGTCCTTCAGTAAATGAGCGGCAGCAGTTCCAGTTGTCATTCCCCATTTACGATATCCAGTTGCAACAAATATATTTGGATTTCTTTCGTTAATATGTCCGATATAAGGAAGCTTATCTAGCGTGATTAAATCTTGTGCTGACCATCTATAGGGAACTTCATCTACTCCAAACGTTGCTTCCGCAAAAGAATACAGTGCTTCGTAATGAAGCATCGTGTTTATTCCTTGTCCTGTTTTATGACTTTCTCCGCCAATTAAAATTAATTGTTCTCCATTGTTTGTTGTATAGCGTAAGGAGCGTTTTGGATCATCAATACTTAAATACATGCCACCTGGATAATCTGTTTTTGCTTTAATGGCAAGAGCATAAGAGCGTTCTGCGTACATTCGCGTAAAGAAAAAGCTATTCGCATCATAAAAAGGAAAATGTGAACAAGAGACAACATATTCACAAGTGATGCGATGTCCGCTCTTTGTAATGACTTGTGGATAATCACCCTTTTCCACATCAATAGCTGTTGTTTGTTCATAAACTTTTCCACCCATCTCTACAAACTTTTCTAAAAGTGTTTTCAAATAAAGGAGGGGATGGAATTGTCCTTGGTTTTTCATGACAAGTGCAGATTGTACTGGAATCGGAATCGATAGAGATTGAACATAGTCACAAGGTATATTTAATTTTTGATAGGCTTCATATTCTTTTGATAAACTTCTTAATCCATTATCAGTAGTTGTATATAAATATGAATCTTCATTTGAGAAATTACAGTCGATTTTATATGTTTTCACCGTCTCATTTATAAATTGTAGAGCATGATTATTTGATTCATAGTAAAGCCTCGCTTTTTCCAAACCAAAATGATTTATTAATTCATCATAAATAAGATCGTGTTGTGCTGTTACCTTTGCTGTTGTATGCCCAGTCGTTCCATTTAAAATAAGACCAGAATCAATTAAAACAACATCGATGCCTTCTTTCGCAAGTAAATAGGCAGTAGTAATACCTGTAATACCGGCACCGATAACGGCAACTTTTGTCTTTACATTTTCAGATAAAGGGGGAAAAGCAGGGATTTGAGTAGATTCAATCCAATAAGATAATGGGAATTGTGGAAATGTATCGCTTGTCATTATAGAAACCTCCCGATTTTAGAACAATTTTCCTTTTAATATTTCCATAAGATATGAAATTCATGTGTGCTGTTTTAGAGAGAGCCTATTTTTATTAAAAGAAAGATAAAATTATTTCAATATAATTTTGGTGTTGTCGGTATGAAGAGATAGGAGTTGTGCAAAGCTAGATTCAGGTGAGTTTATTTGTTGTTTACACAGAGAGTTCTTGAATAAGATAGAGTCTATAGTATGTCAGCATATATATATGCATAATGGGTAAAACCTTATAAAATCTATGTTTTTTCTTTAGTGGAATAAAGTATGATTATAAAAATATAACCAACTTTTATTACTAGGTCATAAAAGTTGTTGACAATATGGAAATTCTATTGATATGATTCATCATGTGGAAAGGTTGATAGAGAGTAAAAAGAGAAATGTTTTTCATTGATAATAAAAGCGAAAAGATAAGTGACGATAGAGTGAGTATATTTTCCTTATACATAGATGCTTTTTAATCAGCTAGTAAAATCAATCTGGAAGCAAGAATTGATATATGTAAGTTGCGCAAGACGCGGCATAAGAAAGGGGCAAAAGGATGAAGGAGCTTCATACGTTTGGGTGGTATGCAGCACGTGTATCACCACATTTGCCGAAAAAAGCATTTAAACCAGTTCCTACACGTTTATTTGGTGGACTGGCTTATTTGCTTGTGGCATTGGCGGGGTTAATATCGATTGGTGTATTTGAATTGAATGTGTGGGCGAATCTAGGAATTGCGATTGTTCTTGGATTATGTTTTGCTTCACTTGGATTTTTAGGACATGAAATTTTACATGGAACTGTTGTAAGAAAAGCATGGCTTCGTGATTTTTTAGGCGCGATAGCATTTATGCCATTATCAACTGGCCCGAAGCTTTGGAGAAAGTGGCATAATGCAACGCATCATGTTCATACACAACATGAAGAAAATGATCCAGATGCATGGCCTACACTTGAGAAACTGAAAAAGAGTAAGTTTTTAAGGTGGGTATATCGCATGCCTCTTCATGTTCGTTCATTCTTTAGTTTTCTGTCACTAACCATTCAATTTACGTTACATTCGACTCGAATGTTCTTTCATTTTATAAAGGAATTTAAGTCATCCAATCAAAAATCTGTATGGCTTCAACTTCTTTTGCCTTGGACTGTTTGGATTAGTTTATTGTTTATTATGGGACCTGGAAAATGGTTATTTGCATATGTAATTCCATTGTTAATTGCTAACTTTATTGTAATGGCATATATCGCAACAAATCATCGCTTAAATCCAATTGTTCCAGTAAATGATCCGTTAGCGAACTGTTTATCAGTAACAGTGCCGCGCTGGGTAGACGTTTTACATTTCAATTTCTCATATCATACAGAACACCATTTGTTCCCTGCTATGAGCTCTAAATACTATCCGTTAGTAAAAGAGAAAATTAAAGAAATGTGGCCGGAACGCTATCATGAGATGCCAATGACAAAAGCTTTGGCAGCGCTATGGAATACACCACGTGTGTATTATCAAGGAAGTGAATTAGTGGATCCGCATAGAGAGCATTTCTATGGTTCTTTAGGAAATGGACTAGATCCTCATAATATTTCATATCGTGAGGAACATATAGAGGAAGAAGAGAGTATTAAAAAAGTAAATCAATAAAAATTGATATATTTTGCAGTGAAAAAGCAAGCCATTTCAGGCTTGCTTTTTTTTTATAAAGAGACTTCTTTTTTATTCTTTTTGCTAAATTGAACTGAATTTGTTTCTTTTCTTTGTAATCGTTTCTCTAAAAGATTAACAAAATAAGTAAATAGAAGAACAAGTACGAGGTAATATAAACCAACGATTATGTATGTATCTAATTGTTGGAAGTTACTTGCAGCAATTGATAAACCTGATCCCCATAATTCGGACAATCCTACATATGCAACGAGAGAAGAGTCCTTTAATCCAATAATAAACTGATTTCCTAAAGGAGGAAGAGATTGACGAAATGCTTGCGGTAATACAATACGGCGCATTGCTAAAGGATAAGGCATACCTAAAGAACGAGCGGCTTCCAATTGTCCACGGTCGACAGATTGAATGGAACCGCGGAAAATTTCAGTAATATATGCACCGTTATGGATTGCTAAAGCAATTGCTCCTGCCCAAAAAGGAGTGAAGACAATAATCGATGTAATACCGAAATAGAGAATGGCAATTTGAACAATTAAAGGTGTACCACGAATAATGGCGATATATACATGAGCAATACTATTTAAAATCTTATTGTTAGAGATTCGAAAAAAAGCGAATAGTAATCCAATTAGTGAACCAAGTAATAGGGATGTTAGTGTTAATTGTAATGTGACAATAGTAGCCTTTAAGAGTGTGGGATAAGTAGACATAAAAATTTCAAACATATGTGTCACCTCATATTGTATGGATTTTGGTAGGGAATGAAATACCCCACATAAAAAGTGGGGCATAATGTATGAAACATTTGACTAGCTAATTTACTTCGTTTTTTCCTCTTCGCCGAGAATATTACGCCCAAACCATTTTTTACTGATTTTTTCATACGTACCATCTTTAATGATTTCATCTAAAGCTTTATTTACTTTCTCAACCATTTCTTTATCATCTTTACGAATAGCAATTCCCATTTCATCAAGATTTAATGGTTTTCCAGCTTCTTTTATATTTGATTTACCTTCTTTGATCATACGTAAACCAACCATTTGATCAGTGATTACTGCATCAATACGTCCAGGCTCTAAGTCCATAAGTGCAGTAATATCGCTGTCATATTCTGTGATTTGATCTGTATGTTTTGCAACAAGGTCTTTAAAGGTACTAGCCTTTACAACACCAATTTTCTTACCTTTCAAATCTTCTGGAGAAGAGATAGATGTATTCTTTTTAGCCACAAAAATTTGGGCACCAGAACGATAATAAGGATTTGAGAAACTAACAGCTTTTAAGCGCTCTTCTGTAATTGCCATACTGCCCAATATAGCATCATATTTTTTCGATTGTAGACCTTGAATTAGCGTTTCCCATGGATTTGTAATAGGAGTGGGTTTCATATTCATTTTTTTCGCAAGTGCCTCACCAATTTCCACATCAAAACCGGCAAGCTTTCCGTCATTTTCTTTATAGTTAAAAGGTTTATATAAGCCACTCATCGCATAACGAAATTCTTTTTTACCATTTGAAGAAGTAGTAGCACTTTCCTTACTACAGGCTCCTAGTATGAAGGATGTACATAATGTAATACTCGCAACAATGGTTAATAGTTTTCTTTTCATAAAACCCCTCCTATATATTGATCATACGGATGGTTTTAAGTATGTTACTGAGATATTTTATTTGGACAATTAGTTGTGCACCGTATGAATGTATTTCTTTTCATTTGAAACAGAAGTTACATTATAAAACGTTGCGTAAAAATTGTTTTGCTCGTTCATGTGATGGAGCTGAAAAGAATTGTGCTGGCGGAGCGTCCTCTACAATCTTTCCGTCATCCATAAATATGACGCGATCAGCTACATCTCTTGCGAAATTCATTTCATGAGTAACGATAACCATGGTCATTCCTTCTTCAGCAAGTTCTTTCATAACTTGCAATACTTCTCCAACAAGTTCAGGGTCTAAGGCTGAGGTAGGTTCATCAAATAGCATAATTTTAGGATTCATGGCAAGAGCTCGTGCAATGGCAATGCGCTGCTTTTGACCACCTGACAGGAGGTGGGGAGTTACATCTGCTTTATCTTGTAGACCGACTTTTTGCAAAAGCTGATTTCCAATCTCTTTTGCATTTGCTGTTTCTAATTTCTTTACATGAATAGGTGCTTCTATGATGTTTTCTAGTGAGGTCATATGGGGAAAGAGGTTAAAGTGTTGAAAAACCATACCGACATTTTCACGGACTTTGTTTAAATTTGAATGCTGTGGATCAATTCGTTCACCTTGTAAGTGAATTTCACCTTCATCGTACATTTCTAAAAAGTTAAGACAGCGAAGTAATGTACTTTTACCGGAACCACTGGCACCAATTAAAACAACAACTTCTTTTTCTTTTACTTGTAAATCAATTCCTTTTAAAACATCAAGTGAGCCAAATGATTTTACTAGATTTTGAACCTGAATCATACAAA
Source organism: Bacillus cereus group sp. N6 (assembly GCF_016483705.1). Classification (NCBI taxonomy): domain Bacteria; kingdom Bacillati; phylum Bacillota; class Bacilli; order Caryophanales; family Bacillaceae; genus Bacillus; species Bacillus cereus group sp. N6. Next base: position 42,170 of record NZ_JAEHBI010000015.1, on the reverse strand, counting down.
ACCCCCAGTCAAAATATATTTTACAAATGTTGCCCCTTATTTCTGTTATTAGTCATAAATTGTCAGAATCCTTTATTTTTTTCAGGTAATTTGATATTCAAAGAAATAATGGTTTTAAAAATCCCTATATCTTTCTATAACGAAAATATGGATAATAATATATAGGTAGTACTTATGTTGCTTATAAAAAGGGGGAAAGAAGAGATGAAAAAAGAAAGGAAGACATTTTCCTTTGGCTTACGTACACAACTTATGCTATTTACTACAGTTTTAGCTTTTATTACATATTCAACAAGTATATTTTTTATTTACGTGATATACGATTATTTTCAAAGTTATGTAAGTCAAACTGTTTATAATATTATCGTTATGTTATTAGGTGTAGTATGGTCTGGAATTTTAGCGTATGGAGCAGCAATCTTTTTAATTAAACCACTTCGAAAGTTGGAGGAGGCTGCAAGGAAAGCGGCCGATGGCGATATTCGTGAAGATGTCCCGTTACCAAAAACAGATGATGAGATTAAATCTTTAAGTGTTGCATTTAATATGATGCTAGGGAACTTAAGAGGTATGGTAAAAAATATTGATACTACATTTTCGTATACAAATAATCAAGTTCAGCAAATTAGAAGGCAAACAGGGGAAGCAACAAAGCAAGCACGAGGTGTGTCTGAAACTCTTGCAGAGATTTCTTCTGGCGCCGAGCAATCAGCAGCTTCCATTCAGGCGATTGTTTCTGCTGTTGATACAACAACTTCTATTGCGAGTGAAGTAGAAGAAAAAGCAAAACAGTCTGACGAGCTGTCTTTAGAAATGGTTCAAGCTTTAGGGCAAAGTACACGAGTCTTTACTTCTTTAATTCAAGGTATTCAAACATTGGCAAAAGAAAATGAAAATTCGATGCAAAATGTACAGAAATTAGAAGAACGAATGAAACAAGTAGAACATATTGTTTCTGTTGTGAGTGAGATTGCTAGTCAAACGAATTTATTAGCACTGAATGCTTCTATTGAGGCAGCTCGTGCTGGAGAGCATGGAAGGGGCTTTGCAGTTGTAGCTGAAGAAGTACGTAAACTTGCCGATGAAAGCGATCATTCTGCAAGAAATATATCGCAGTTATTACGGAATATGCAAGAAGAAGTGCAACAAGTCGCATTGAAAATGACAGAGCAAGTGAAAACGGCTAAAGAAGAGGCGAAACGTGGGGAAGCTACTGAATTAATTTTAAAAGAAATGTCATCAAGTATTATGGAAGTTGCCGATGCAACGAAGCAAATTAGTGGCTATATGAACGAACAAGTGAGTCACATTCATCAAACCGGAGCACAGACGAAGGCTGTAGCAGCAATTGCTGAGGAAACATCAGCTGGTTCACAAGAAGTAGCACGTGTGACGTTGCAACAATCTAAAAATATGGTAGTAATCGATCAATTGTTAAAGGATTTAGAAAAGCAAGCAGCAGACTTGAAACAAACAATTGAACGATTTTCAATGTAAAAAGGAAGAACAGCATTCTGTTCTTCCTTTTTACGTATGAAAGGGTGGGATACTTTGTTGAAAACGAAAAACATTGCAAGGATCATATATGGTTTTCACTTTACGCAATCTTTGAAAGTTAGGGCCGTAATAACTAGTTTGCCAATTTTTAATGTCGATATCGGGCCAATTGATAAAGCTTTCTCGTAAATCTTTAACCGAGCATATGTAACGTGCGTGGACAAGAGCAGGTGAGGAATGAGATTTGCTTTTGTGAGAAATAAATAAAGCATAAGAATAAGGAATCTACATAGAGTTCAATGAAAACAGTTGCAAACTATTCATATTTTGTTATGATAGTGTTACGAAAACGTTTGCATAAATTTCTGATGTGATGCAAAAGGAGAGAATGACTATGAAAAAGACATGGTGGAAAGAAGCGGTTGCGTATCAAATTTATCCGCGTAGCTTTATGGATTCAAATGGTGATGGTATTGGAGATTTACAAGGTATTATTGCAAAACTGGATTATTTAAAAGATTTAGGTATAGATGTAATTTGGATTTGTCCAATGTATAAGTCACCTAATGATGATAATGGCTATGACATTAGTGATTATCAAGATATCATGGATGAATTTGGTACGATGGAAGACTTTGATGCTTTACTAGATGAAGTTCATAAGCGTGATATGAAGCTTATTATTGATTTAGTTATTAATCATACGAGTGATGAACATCCATGGTTTATTGAGTCACGTTCATCTAAAGACAATCCGAAGCGTGATTGGTATATTTGGCATGATGGTAAAGATGGTGCGGAACCAAACAACTGGGAAAGTATTTTTAATGGTTCGGCATGGGAATATGATGAAGTAACAGGACAATATTATTTACACTTATTCTCGCGTAAACAACCAGATTTAAACTGGGAGAATAAAGAAATTCGCGAAGTGTTATACGATACAGTTAATTGGTGGCTTGATAAAGGAATTGATGGTTTCCGAGTGGATGCAATCAGCCATATTAAAAAAGAAGATGGTTTCAAAGATATGCCAAATCCAAAAGAACTAAAGTATGTACCATCTTTTGATAAACATATGAATGTGGATGGTATTCAACCTTTATTAGAAGAGTTAAAAGAAAATACGTTTTCTAAGTATGATATTATGACTGTTGGTGAAGCGAATGGCGTTAAGATTGAAGATGCTGAGCTTTGGGTTGGAGAAGAGCAAGGTAAGTTCAATATGGTATTCCAATTCGAACATTTAAGTTTATGGGATGCAGAAAAGAAGAAAGATCTTGATGTTGTAGGTTTGAAAAAGGTATTAACGAAATGGCAAAAAGGGTTAGAAAATAAAGGATGGAATGCTTTATATATTGAGAATCACGATAAGCCACGTATCGTTTCAACTTGGGGAGACGATAAACAATATTGGCGTGAAAGTGCAACAGCTCTTGGAGCAATGTATTTCTTTATGCACGGTACACCGTTTATTTATCAAGGACAAGAAATTGGGATGACGAACGTTCAATTCCCAAATATTGAAGATTATGATGATGTAGCAATTAAAAATTTATATCGAGAGAAAATTGCAGAGGGCGTATCAGATCAAGATATGATGGAAATTATATGGGCTTCTTGCCGCGATAATTCACGTACACCTATGCAGTGGAACGATGAGATGAATGCGGGCTTTACAACAGGTGCATCTTGGTTTGGTATGAATCCAAACTATAAAGAAATTAATGTTGAAAAGCAAAAGAATGAAGAGAACTCTATTTTCAATTTCTATAAGAAAATGATTGCCTTGAAAAAAGAGCACGATGTACTGAATTACGGTACGTATGATTTACTTTTAGAAGATGATCCGCAAATTTATGCATATACTCGTACATTAAACGATGAAAAAATCGTTGTAATTAGTAATATCTCAAAAGAGGTAGCTGTGTATAATGAAGGTTCATTTGCACTAGAACGCAAACGTTTGCTTTTGAATAACTATAAAGTTGCGGAAAATGAACAAGTAACTTCAATCACGTTAAAACCTTATGAAACAAGGGTTTATCGCATTTCATAATAAAAAAGGATGCTCTTAGAGCATCTTTTTTTATGAAAAAAAATAAATTTCTATTGCAAAGTGAAAACGCTTTTATTAAAATAGATTTATGAAAACGGTTGCGTAAAGATAAAAATAAAGTAACGTAAGGAATCGTTTTCATAATAGAAACAGAAATTATCATTTAAATCATTATGTTGTTATAAATAAAGGGGAGGAAGAACAGATGAAAATTACGTCTTTTGATTTTTGGCAAAAGTTCGGGAAAGCATTATTAGTTGTTGTAGCTGTAATGCCAGCAGCTGGTTTAATGATTTCTATCGGTAAGTTAATTGGGATGTCTGCTGGGGATATTAACGCAGTTCATACAATCGCTCGCGTAATGGAAGACATCGGTTGGGCAATCATTACAAATCTACACATCTTATTCGCAGTAGCAATTGGGGGATCTTGGGCGAAGGATCGTGCAGGTGGTGCATTTGCAGCGCTATTAGCATTCGTCTTAACGAACAGAATTACAGGAGCTATATTTGGCGTAAATGCTGAAATGTTAGCGGATTCAAAAGCGACAGTTTCTTCAGTATTAGCAGGAGATTTAGTTGTAAAAGATTACTTTACTTCTGTACTTGGTGCACCAGCATTAAACATGGGAGTTTTCGTAGGGATTATCACAGGTTTTTTAGGAGCTACTCTATATAACAAATATTATAACTATAATAAACTACCACAGGCATTAGCATTCTTTAACGGAAAACGATTCGTACCATTCGTTGTAATTGTTTGGTCTACAGTCACTGCAATTGTATTATCACTTTTATGGCCGTTCATCCAAAGTGGATTAAATGAATTCGGTCGCTGGATTGCAGCATCTAAAGATAGTGCACCAGTTGTTGCACCATTTGTATATGGAACGTTAGAGCGTTTACTATTACCATTCGGTTTACATCATATGTTAACGATTCCGATGAACTACACAGAGCTAGGCGGAACATATACGATGTTAACTGGTTCAAAAGTTGGACAAATTGTAGCAGGACAAGATCCTTTATGGCTTGCATGGATTACAGACTTAAATAATTTACTAGCAAATGGAGATACGAAAGCATATAACGATTTATTAAATAACGTTGTACCAGCTCGTTTCAAAGCTGGACAAGTTATTGGCTCAACAGCAGCGTTAATGGGTATTGCTTTCGCGATGTTCCGTAATGTTGATAAAGAAAAACGTGCAAAATATAAACCAATGTTCTTATCGGCTGCATTAGCAGTATTCTTAACAGGTGTAACAGAACCAATTGAATTCATGTTCATGTTTATTGCTCCAGTATTATATGTTGTATATGCAATTACAACAGGACTTGCATTCGCATTAGCAGATTTAATTAACTTACGTGTTCACGCATTTGGATTTATTGAATTAATTACTCGTACACCGATGATGGTTAATGCAGGACTAACAAGAGATTTAATCAATTTCGTTATCGTTTCATTAGTGTTCTTCGGTCTGAACTTTACATTATTCAATTTCTTAATTAAAAAATTCAATTTACCAACACCAGGACGTGCAGGTAACTATATTGATAATGAGGATGAGTCATCAGAAGGAACAGGAAATGTACAGGATGGTTCATTAGCAACAAAAGTTATTGATTTATTAGGTGGTAAAGAAAATATTGCTGACGTAGATGCTTGTATGACGCGTTTACGTGTAACAGTAAAAGATTTAGATGTTGTTGCACCAGAAGCACAGTGGAAACAAAATGGTGCTTTAGGACTTATCGTAAAAGATAAAGGTGTACAAGCAGTATATGGTCCGAAAGCTGACGTATTAAAGTCAGACATTCAAGATATGTTAGGTGCGTAATAAGATGAAATTGCTAACTTTAAACTGTCACTCTTGGCAAGAAGAGAATCAACTGGAAAAGATAAAATATCTTGCTAAAGTCATTCAAGAAGAAGAGTACGATGTCATCGCATTGCAAGAAGTAAGTCAGTCGATACAAGCTGAAAATGTATGCGGTAACAAGAAAGAAGATAATTTTGGACTTTTACTATTAGAAGAGTTAAAAGCGTTACATGTAAAAGATTACAATATTACTTGGGATTTCTCTCATATTGGTTATGATGTGTATGAAGAAGGATTAGCGATTATAACGAAGCATAATGTTGTAAAAGAAGATACGTTCTTTATTTCAGAAAATAAGGATACAACGTATTGGAAAACACGCAAAATTGTAAGTGCGAAAATTGCTTATAATGATAAGAACATAACGTTTTACTCTTGCCACCTCGGTTGGTGGAATGATGAAGAAGAATCATTCAAAGATCAAGTTAATCGTTTGATGGGGCGTGTAGATAGTAATGAACTTTCCTTCTTAATGGGGGATTTTAATAATAACGCCCGTTTACAAGGTGAAGGTTATGAATATATGATGCAAAAAGGTTTGTATGACACATATGAACTAGCAATAGAGAAGGATGAAGGAACAACTGTCCAAGGTGAGATTGCTGGTTGGGATGAAAATAAACATAACTTACGAATCGATCTAATATTGTGTAACCAAAGTGAAAAAGTTCGTTCTTCAAAAGTCATTTTTAATGGTACGAACAGAAATGTAATTTCAGATCATTTCGGTGTAGAAGTACAAGTAGATATATAATAGAAGAAATCCTCACAGATGATGAAAAGCTGTGAGGATTTTTTTGAGGAATACAAGTATTGCCAAGATAAAATACTTGTATTTTTTATGACATTTCCTATATATTTGTTATTATTGAATGTAAAACTAATTTGGTCATTTTGTATGCATACTTTTTTTACTTCGTTATATAATGAAGTAAGTGAAATATTTAATGGGAAAAATAGTGTATTTTCGTTTAATCCACGATGTAGAAAGTGATATAATTGCAAAATGTATGTATCATTTTCTAAAGAAGGAAAAATATATAATTAGGTGATAACTTCTATGAAACAAATTTGGCGTATTTATAAGACAGATTTACGGAATGTAGCTAAACATTGGGCTGCAATTGTTATTGTTTTAGGATTAATGATTTTACCATCGTTATATGCATGGTTTAACATTAAAGCTTCTTGGGATCCATATGGAAATACAAAAGAGGTTCCCATTGCCGTTTCTAACCAAGATGCAGGCTCTAATTTAAGAGGGAAAGATATCAATATCGGGGACGAGATTGTAGATTCTCTAAAGAAAAACAAGAATCTTGGTTGGAAATTTGTAGACCAAAAGCAGGCGATTTACGGAGTTGAGCGTGGGGATTATTATGCAAGTATTACAATCCAAAAAGACTTCTCTGAAAAAATTGCAACGGTTCTGGATGAAAATCCACAAAAGCCAGAACTTGATTACTATGTAAATGAAAAAGTAAATGCGATTGCACCGAAAATTACAGCAAAAGGTGCATCAGGTATTACGGAAGAAATTAGTAAAAACTTCGTTAAAACAGCGAACGGTGAGATTTTTAAAATCTTCAATGACCTTGGAATCGATTTAGAAACAAACTTACCAAGTATCGAGAAAGTAAAAGACCTTGTCTTTAAGTTAGAAGCGCAGTTCCCAGAAATGAATACATTAATGGATAAGGCGTTAGATGATGCAACTCGAGCAGAGGATGTTGTGAAAGTAGCACAAAAAGAGTTGCCGGTTGTAGAGAGTGTTATTAATGATGGGCAGGATACACTTAAGAGTTTAGATGCGTTCTTTGCGAGAAATGATGAAACATTGAATCGTGCTCCGGGAACTATTAAGAATAATTTAATTGCAATGCAAACAGGTTTGAATGGTGCGGCGGCAATTACGGATTTCTTAAAAAATCCATCTGTTGATTTCAATCTGGCACTTCCAGATCCATCTAAATTCCCAGTGTTACCTAATATAACTATTCCGCAGATACCAGAATTACCGCAGGTGAATGGTCAATTGTATAAAGATATAGCTAAAAATATTGATCAAACTGTAAATAATGTATTCGGCTCAATACGTGTTGGAACAACTTATGCACAAGGAGTTATAAACGGGTTACAAAATGGTAATTTTGATCCAGAAAAAGCGAAACAAGATCTTAATAAGGTTTCTGAGAATCTTCAAGGTCGTGTGGATAGTGTTTCATATTTAATTGATGTCTTTACTAAATTTAAAGAATCTGCACCAACTGATTCTGGAAAAGACTTCTTCCAAAGACGTATAGATAAATTAACGAATCTTAAATCAGCTATAGAAAATGCAAATGGTGGCGTTAAAGATATCGCTAATATTATAGGTACAGGGCAAGAAGTGAAACAAGATGTAAGAGATGCTACTAATAAAAAGTTAGATGCAATAAATAATTTGGTAAACCAAGCGGAGGCAGATTATAATGCGACGTTTGTAGCAGATTTTGAAAAAGCGGTAAGTACGGCTGAACAATTAAAAGATAAAGCTGGAAATGCGCAACAGAATTTAAATCAAGAAATAAAAAAAGTTAACGAGATATTAGACAATGGTAGAGAAGGCTATGATCAGGCTGTAAATAATTACAGCAGATTAAAAACGGAGCTTGGAAAAGCAAGAGAAGACTTGAATAATAAAGGGATTAACGGATTAGATTCTACAAAAGTAGCTTTAAATGATATAAGAGGAGAGTTACAAGCTGGAAAGAATTTAGTTAATGATATGATTCCTGTTATGGAAAATGCGAATAAAGTTTTAGCAGATGTAAATAGTGATAAAAACATGAATAACACGATTGCTAAATTGAATAAATTAAAAGATGGTTTCCAAAAAGGAATCGATTTAACTGATAAAGGAATTGACGCTATTAATAAAGGTCAAAAACCAGCAGCAGATGTTATTGAAAGTATTAACGCAGTATCTAAAAGTACTTCGGCTCAAATAGGTGACATTTTAGCTAAATATGACTCGGAAATCACTCCAAATTTCAATGCAGCAATTGCTCGCACAAAAGAGATGTCTAAAAACACATCTCAAATTTTAAAAGAAGCAGACAAAAAGCTTCCAGATGTTAAAAAATTACTAGAAGATTCATCAAAAGGCTTAGTAGACGGTAGAAAAAAATTAGCAGATATTAAAGCTGAAATGCCGGAGACTGAGAAAAAGATTAAAGAATTAGCAAATAAAATTCGTGATTTTGAATCTGAAGAGGATTTAAAAGACATCATACGCTTATTAAAAAATGATGTTGAAAAGCAAAGTGATTACTTCGCGAATCCAGTCAATTTAAAAGAGAATAAGTTATTTGCGATGCCAAACTACGGTTCAGCGATGTCACCATTCTATACAGTGCTTGCATTATGGGTAGGCGCATTATTAATGGTTTCATTATTAACAGTAGAAGTACATGAAGAAGGCGCGAATTATAAGAGCCATGAAATTTACTTCGGACGTTTATTAACATTCTTAACGATAGGTCTTTCACAAGCGTTTATCGTATCGATGGGAGATATATTCTTGCTCGGTACGTACGTAGTCGATAAGTTCTGGTTTGTGTTATTTAGTTTATTTATTGGTGGAGTCTTCGTTTGTATTGTATACTCACTTGTTTCTATTTTCGGAAACGTTGGGAAATCGATGGCGATTATTTTACTTGTACTGCAAGTAGCAGGATCGGGCGGAACATTCCCAATTCAAATGACACCAGCGTTCTTCCAAGCAATTTATCCGTTCTTACCGTTCACATATGCAATTAGTGCAATTCGTGAAACAGTAGGTGGAATGCTTTGGGATATCGTAACGCGAGATTTACTTGTGTTAAGTGCTTTCGTAGTAATTATGATTGTTGCTGCGTTATTACTGAAAACACCAATTAACAAATCGAGTGAAAAGTTTGTTGAGAACGCAAAAGGAAGTAAAATTATTCATTAAAAATAAAAGGTTCCTACCGATAGTGGTAGGAACCTTTTTGTTTAATCAAATTTTAATTTTTTTAATGCTTCTGTTTGGTGATTCTTAAACGAGTTATGTCAATTATGGCTGATATATAAGGTGTTCCTTACTGTTCTTCTTGAAAACTGTGGTATATTAAACGGTATATAGTTAGTAAAGGAGTTTGAATAAAAATGGTAAAGAGTGTAGTAATTGCTGAGAAACCATCAGTTGCACGTGATATAGCAAAAGTATTAAAGTGTACCAAAAAAGGAAATGGATTTTTAGAAGGTGACAAATACATAGTAACTTGGGCTCTTGGGCATTTAGTGACACTGGCAGACCCTGAGGTTTATGACAATAAATATAAAACATGGAACCTTGAAGATCTTCCAATGCTTCCAGAACGTATGAAATTAGTTGTTATAAAACAAACGGGAAAACAGTTTAATGCTGTGAAACATCAACTCACTCGAAATGATGTTAATGAGGTGGTTGTGGCTACAGATGCTGGAAGAGAAGGAGAGTTAGTTGCACGCTGGATAATTGAAAAAGCAAAGGTGAATAAACCAATTAAGCGTTTATGGATTTCTTCTGTAACGGATAAAGCGATTAAAGATGGTTTTGCAAATTTAAAACCAGGTAAGGCATATGACAATTTATACGCTTCAGCAGTTGCACGTTCAGAAGCTGACTGGTATATCGGTCTTAATGCTACTCGAGCTTTAACAACGCGCTTTAATGCCCAGTTAAATTGTGGCCGTGTACAAACGCCTACTGTCGCTATGATTGCTAGTCGTGAAGATGAAATAAAGAATTTCAAAGCACAAACTTACTACGGCATCGAAGCACAAACAATGAATAAGTTAAAACTTACGTGGCAAGATGCAAACGGTAATAGCCGTAGCTTTAATAAAGAAAAAAATGATAGCATCGTAAAGAACCTAGATAAACAAAATGCTACTGTTGTGGAAATTGATAAAAAACAGAAGAAGTCATTCTCTCCTGGTCTTTACGATTTAACTGAATTACAACGTGATGCAAATAAAAAGTTCGGTTACTCTGCAAAAGAAACATTAAACATTATGCAAAAATTGTATGAGCAACATAAAGTGCTAACGTACCCTCGTACAGATTCACGCTATATTTCATCTGATATCGTTGGAACACTTCCAGAACGTCTAAAGGCGTGCGGAGTTGGAGAGTACCGTCCTTTAGCACATAAAGTATTACAAAAGCCTATCAAGTCTAATAAGTCATTTGTTGATGATAGTAAAGTAAGTGATCATCACGCAATTATTCCGACAGAAGGATACGTTAACTTCTCGGCCTTCACAGATAAAGAACGTAAAATTTATGATTTAGTTGTAAAACGCTTCTTAGCAGTTTTATTCCCAGCATTCGAATACGAACAACTAACGTTACGCACAAAAGTTGGCAATGAAACGTTCATTGCACGCGGAAAAACAATTTTACATGCCGGCTGGAAAGAAGTATATGAAAACCGCTTTGAAGATGATGATGTAACGGATGACGTAAAAGAGCAACTTCTACCTCGCATTGAAAAAGGCGATACATTAACTGTAAAGTTAATTATGCAAACATCAGGTCAAACGAAAGCACCTGCACGTTTTAATGAGGCAACTTTACTTTCAGCAATGGAGAATCCTACAAAATATATGGATACGCAAAACAAACAACTTGCTGATACGTTAAAATCAACTGGTGGATTAGGTACTGTAGCGACACGTGCTGATATTATCGACAAGCTATTTAATTCATTCTTAATTGAAAAACGTGGTAAAGATATTCACATTACTTCAAAAGGCCGTCAGTTACTTGATTTAGTGCCAGAAGAATTAAAATCACCTACACTAACTGGTGAGTGGGAACAAAAGCTCGAGGCAATTGCAAAGGGTAAACTGAAAAAAGAAGTATTCATTTCAGAAATGAAGAACTATACGAAAGAAATTGTATCTGAAATTAAATCGAGTGATAAAAAATATAAACATGACAACATTTCAACGAAGTCTTGTCCAGACTGTGGTAAACCAATGCTAGAGGTAAACGGCAAAAAAGGAAAGATGCTCGTTTGCCAAGACCGTGAATGTGGTCATCGTAAAAATGTATCTCGTACAACAAACGCTCGTTGTCCGCAATGTAAGAAGAAATTAGAATTACGTGGTGAAGGTGCAGGCCAAATTTTCGCATGTAAATGTGGCTATCGCGAGAAATTATCAACATTCCAAGAGCGACGTAAAAAAGAATCTGGAAACAAAGCTGATAAACGCGACGTTCAAAAATATATGAAACAACAGAAAAAAGAAGAAGAACCATTGAACAACGCATTAGCAGAAGCATTGAAGAAATTAAAATTTGATTAAATTAATAAAAAGGGATTGTCTATCTAAAGTTTTGATGGGCAATTTTTTTTGTTATGTACAGTTTAAATTAACCAATATGGATGTAGCTTTTAAATAAAGTTGTACCATATTATCCCCTTCTATAAAAGGAGATTTTTATTAAAAAAACAAGGGATTCCTAAAGTGAAATTCCAATCATTGATACGGCATAGAAAAGAAAATTTGAGGAGTATTGCGGATTGTTCTTTCCCTCTTGTTATGGAAAATGTAGTTCAAGGAAATTCAAAATGAATTATTTAAAATGGAATTTTACATATAACTGAACTGATATAGCATGTTAAATGTGTTAATTATAATATAAAATAATGATTATGAATGAAAGAATATGAAGAAAAATATGAAAAAACTAGTGATTACCTCCAAATAATGAGAGCCGAATTTTCTTAGAATAGAAAATTCGGCTTATTTTATGTCGGAATTCGCACTGGGATCTCATAAATATACATGACACTTGACATATATAAAAAACAAATGTAATATATAACTAACAAAAGTAAACTATAGTATTGGAGGGTTTTTAGATGCTTACCAAAGTTAAGCGGATTCGACTTGAAAAAGGTATGACACAAGGAGAATTAGCAAAATTGACAAATGTTAGCAGGCAAACAATAGGTTTAATTGAACAAGGCGCATATAACCCATCTTTAAATCTTTGTATTAAGATTTGTCAAGCCCTTGGAGTTACTTTAAATGATTTGTTTTGGGAGGAGTTGTAATAATGAAAAATATCTTAGAGAAAATGTACTTAAGATTTATAAACAAAGTAAGCGAAAGAGATGAATATCAAATACAAGAAATAAACAAAGAGTTTGCTATTGCAGGGTTAATGTTATGGTATGTAAATATACTAGCTATGTTTATTATGCTAGTAGTTGATACTATTAATCACACTTTATCCATAGGAACTATAATTACCTTTGTGGTCAATATGCTTTACGCTAACTATCTAATGTGGAAATTAAAAAAGAAAAGATTGAATGATATAGAGTGCTCTACAAAAGAAGAATTTTTTAAAAAGAAAAAACAGATTAAAAAATCTAGTATTAGAGCGGGTTTGCTTTGGACCTTTGAAATGTTTATATTAATGTGTTATGTTTTTCCTTATTTAAGCTCAGGAAAAATATCAGTTTCTTTCTCTGATATTATTATATGGGTTTGTGCAGGCCTATTCTTTGGTTCTAGCATGTATGTAATTTCATTATTTAATTTGAAAAAGTTATATTAGTTGAAATTAGAATATAAGTGAAATACGGTCTATAGAATTAAACCTTTCTTTCTGTAAATTCTAAAATTGGATAACATATATTTTAAGCATACCGTTAGAAGGTAAGAAATTTTATACATATTACAATTGCTAGTTCTAGCTTATATAAATTAAAAGCGATTAAATTAAAAACCTAATTTAATCGCTTTTTTCATTCTAATCATTATTAGATATATAATTTATTAGCAACCACCAATGCCGCCAGCTAAAGCGCCTACTCCGCCGCCATAAATTACAGCAGGACCAAATTCCCAAGTGTATCCAGCTCCTGTTAGGAATCCGCTAACTGCGCCAGAAGCGATGCCTGCTACACATTTACCAGCTCCACCAGCTGAAATTTCTAAAAGTTCTTTTTCTGTAAGTGTCTCTAAGTTCATAATATGATTCTCCTTTTATTTTTTATTAGCAACTACCAACTCCGCCAGCAACGCCGCCAGCTAAAGCGCCTACTCCGCCGCCATAAACTACAGCAGGACCAAATTCCCAAGTGTAGCTAGCTCCTGTTAGGAATCCACCAACTGCGCCAGAAGCGATACCTGCTACACATTTACCAGCTCCACCAGCTGAAATTTCTAAAAGTTCTTTTTCTGTAAGTAATTCTAATTTCATAATGATTCATACCCCTTATTATTATGTTTTTGATTATTACACGTAATTAATTAGTTAATATTATAAAAATGTTATTATTGAAATCCCTTAATTGCGATATAACAATCATGGGTTTTATAATGACACTTATTTCCAGGAAAGGTAGACAATATGCAAAATTACATATTGTCTATTTTTTTATTATATTTAGATATAATATTTAACTTGTTATATTTAAATATAAAGGAAATGAGGCTGCGATTTTGTTCAAAAAAGAGTTTTTTTGTATTAGGCAACAGGATTTAAAAGATTGTGGTCCAGCATGTCTAGCGATGATTTCTCGCCATTATGGGTTTACTACTTCTATTTCAAAGATTAGAGAAGTGGCTGGTACAGATTTAGCGGGAACAAATATTAAAGGTTTGATGGAGGCTGGTGAAAAGCTAGGGTTTGAAGTGAAAGCTGTAAAAGCAACAAAACCCGAAGATTTAAAAGAAATTCCATTACCTTCAATTGCTCATGTTGTAGTCAATGGTGGTTTGTTACACTATGTAGTAATTCATAAAGTTAAAGATAATAAAATTTATATTGCTGATCCAGAAAAGGGATTGGTTACGTACTTGTTAGAAGAATTCTGCCAAATGTGGACAGGTATTCTTGTATTAATGTCTCCTGGACAAAATTTTCAAAAAGGAAAAGAATCAAAGGGAACATTTTCAAGATTTCTCCTATTATTAAAACAACAAAAAAATTTATTAATACCATTGTTTTTTGCTTCTATTTTCTTTAATTTATTTGGGTTATTGGGAGCATTTTATTTTAAATTTTTAATTGATGATATCGTGGCAAATCAATTGATACAGACACTTCATATTGTATCAATTGGAATTATTATATTGTATATATTTAAGATACTTCTTTCTTATTTTCGCACTCATTTAATCTTATATTTGAGTAGGAGAATAGATATTCATTTAATGCTTGGGTACTATCGTCATGTTGTAGGATTACCAATGAATTTCTTTGAAACAAGAAAAGTGGGTGAAATTATTTCTCGATTTATGGACGCGAGTAAAATACGAGATGCTTTGTCAACCATAACAGTTACTTTAATGATTGATACATTAATGGTTACAATAGGAGCTGTTTTGTTATATATCCATAGTCCCATTTTATTTGGTGTGACTTTATTATTAATACCTTTCTATATTGGTATTATTTTTGCCTTCCATAAGCCGTATCAATCCATTAATCGCAAAGAAATGGAAAGTAATGCAAAATTAAATTCCTATTTAGTAGAATCTTTAAATGGAATTGCAACTGTAAAGTCTTATAACGCAGAAAAAGAAGTGTTTTTTCAAACTGAAAGTCGTTTTATTAATCTATTAAGGCATGTATTTAAAAGAGGAATGCTATCCAATTTACAAGGTTCTATTAAAATGGGACTTGAATTAATTGGTGGAACTATCATCCTTTGGGTTGGTTCCATACAAGTATTAAAAGGGAATATGACGATAGGTGAGTTAATTACATATAATGCACTTTTAGTATATTTTTTAAATCCAATTGAAAATTTGATTGGTATTCAGCCTACCATGCAATCTGCACTAGTCGCTGGAGAACGATTAAATGAAATTTTTGATTTAGATCAAGAAAAGAGTGAAAAAGAGGATAATAAAGTATCTCCTAAAAAATTATCAGGTAAAATACAATGTTCAAATGTTACATTTCGTTATGGAACACGTAAAAATGTACTAAATAACATAAGTTTTTCAATTGAATCAGGTAGTCAAGTAGCATTTGTAGGAGAGAGTGGATCAGGTAAAACAACCATTTCAAAACTATTAATGCATTATTATGAATCTCAGCAAGGAAATATATATTATGATGATTATCATATCAAAGAGATAAGCCGTACTGCATTACGTGATCGAATTGCATATGTCTCTCAAGAGTCATTCTTCTTTAGTGCTTCTATTTATGAAAATTTATGTTTTGGTTTAGCACGACCAGTTACTCTAGAAGAGGTTATAGACGTATGTAAGCAAGCTTGTATACATGAGTTTATCGGTGAATTACCGTTACGTTATGAAACTCTTTTAGAAGAAAATGCGTCCAATTTATCTGGTGGACAAAGACAACGTTTAGCAATTGCAAGAGCGTTATTAAAAAAACCAGATATCTTAATTTTAGATGAAGCGACAAGTAATTTAGATTCTACAACGGAAAAACATATTACGGATATGTTAAAGGAGTTGGGATTACAAGGAGTTACTGTAATTATGATTGCGCATCGATTAAGTACAATACAGCATGCAAATCAAATTTTCGTGATGGAACAAGGAAATATTAAAGAGCAAGGCGCCCATGAAGAATTATTATTCCATAAAGGAGAGTATTACCGTTTGTGGAAGAATCAAACTGTTCATATAGAACACATAGAATCTCAATCTTATGCAATGCGAGGTGTTCAAGATGAGTAAGCTTTATTCGTTTGATCAACTAAATGATAGTAAGGAATTATTAGAAAGAAAACCACCTCGTTTTATTGCTGGATTACTTGTTTTTCTTTTGATGAGCTTATTTGTTTTCTTAATCTGGGCTTATGTCAGTAAGATAGATATTGTAAGTAAGGGAACGGCAATGATACAAGGAAAATCAGATGCAAGTGTGTCTCGTACTCAAATTGTAGGTGTGGTTGATACGGTTGCTGTTAAGCCTGGTGATGAAGTGAAAAAAGGAAATATTTTAATTCAATTAAAAAATCAGGAATTAACAGATAAACAAAATCAGATGAATCAAATTGTGGAACATTTAGAAAAACAAAAAGGGATGTTAGAACAGTTGAAAGAGAGTATCCAGTCTCATAAATCTTCTTTTCTTGATGATGTGGATAAAAAAATAAGAGAAGAATATCAGGCTTATGATCAAAGATATCAATCTATACAAAATGAAAAAGACAATGAAATAAAAACAATAGAAAATAGTAAAATTTCAAGCGAACAAGATGAAGTTTTACAAGGATTAATTGCAGAAAACGAAAATATCCAAAGAGAAATAGACATAATTGAAAAACAAAAAACAAAAGAAAATATATTAGAAGAACAAAAACAAGTAATGGATGATAAAAAAGAAAATTTAGAATCCCAAAAAAATAGTGTAGAAAAGCGTATTAAACAACGAAAAGAAACTTTAGAGCATGAAAGAACAAAAGTGGATGTTACTAAAGAAGGAAAGCAAGAACAAAAGAAAGATGCTTTAAAACAATATAAAGAAGAATCTATGATTTCAGTGAATCAACGTATTCAATCCCTAGAACAAGAACTATTTATTAAAAAGCAAGAGTTAGATGGACTGCGTCATCAAAATGAAACGACAATTATAAAAGCACAAAAAGACGGGATTGTACAATTTCCTGCCATCTTACAACAAGGGGATTTAATTAATCCTGGCCAAGAAATTGTTTCGATTATCCCAAAAGAAGACCAAAAAAAAGTAAGAATCTTATTACCAGCTCAAGAGATAAAAGGAATAAAAAAAGGAGATAAAGTACAATATTCGTTTAAGTTACAGAAAACGGATAAACAAATGGGGCAAATAACATATGTATCAGCATATCCTACTTTTGATAAAAATACGAAAGGGTATATGTATGAACTAGAAGCCACAATTGATACAAAAGATTTACAAGAATTACATACAGGAATGGTTGGTAGAGCTTCTGTCATTACAGGAGAAGAAACGGTATGGAAATTTATTTTAAGAAAATTAGATTTTATTTCTAATTGAAATAGTTAAAAATAGATTCATATAAGGAGACAGAATTAAGTATGAAAAAGTATTTTTCTATTATAATCATGTTAATTTTATTAATAAGTTCTTTTCCTTTATCAGTTACATATGCAAAGGAAAAAAATATCAATTTAAGCAATATTGAGCAAATGACTAGTGTTTTTAATGATAATACTAATCTAGGAGAAAAAATTAGCTATATTAGAAATAGTGATTTGAATAATTGGTCAGTTAAAGAAATGAATCAGGCCCTAGATAAAATAGATAATTTAAATCTGAGTATAATGGAACGAGCAAGTTTAAAGAGAGAGGTAATACGTTCTTCAGGATTTTCTAATTTTGATTTTAAAGAAACAAATTCGGATGTATTAGCATTTAAGGAATTAAAAATAGAAATTATAGAGACTGATCAGCTACTTACTTTATATAGAAGAAGCAAGGCTGGTGAACCGGAATCTAAATATGGTCTTGGTTATTGGTGGGGAGATAAAGAAAGAAATATTGAAGAAACTAGAAATGAGTTAGCCGTATTAGAAGCTTGGGGGAATCCACTTAATATACAATATAAAATCACGGTACCTAAAGGAACGAGAATACTTAAAGGATTTACAGCTTCGCAAACTCAATATCTTAAAGGTACAAGTATAGTTCAAGAATATAGAGAAGGTGGAGCTATGCAATACTGGATTAATAAGATAGATAACAGTTGGTTACAATAAAATTTATTAGGAGGATAGCATGACAAATCATCATGAATTTATAAGTTTAGCTCTAGATTGTGAGCGTATTATAAAACAAAATATCCCTAGTAATCCCGACGATGCTAAAAGATATCATTTAATGCTAAACGAACTTAAAGGGTTAAGAATGACCATAAAATTAAACCAATTAAATGACAAGTTATATTATTTATCAATTACACAAATGCTTGAGAAAAATGATCCAAAAAAAGTATTACAAGCTGTTTTAAAACTTAATACATTTTATTGTAAATACTATCAAAATTTACTACCATAATAAACTTGAGCCTATATTCTTTCAAATAACATAGCTCATGGTGGCAGGCACTCGAAAGGGTGCCTTTTCTTTAGGAAAAATACACATAATAAGAAAGCTAGTCTTAACGTACAATTTTCTTTTTATGTGCAATTATAAATATATTAGATATCATTGTTAAATGAAGGATGAAGGGTGTTTTAGAATTTATGTGCAAATATATTTTATAGAGATAAGTCGATATCTGTCGCTACAATAATTTCATTTACATCTTTTCTAAGTAGCTGACTCTTCACAGCATGAAATTGTTTCCCTGTTTGTTTAATAACCGTTAATTTCAAGCGCTCAGGTAGCATCGGTAAATCTTCTAAATTCCACTGTTTATATTTCACATCATAGCTTTCTGGATCAGCTAATGTAACGAGATGACCTAAAGCCCAAGTTACAATATATTTACTACCTTCAAGGTAGCCATTTCCTTTTTTATCGCACTTAAGTCCACGCGCAATATCACGTGCAACGGAAGGCTTTTCAGCGATTACAACGCTTTTTACCATATTTAAAACATCCTTTCAAATTTCCATACGTTAACTATAGCATACATCTTCTTGAGATTCAGTTTCGCTCCAGATTTGAACGTTTTTTAGTGGGATAACATCTGTTTGAGGGTGAATGATGGCGACAGAACATAATATGCGCCATGATGAGACTATGAGAAATAGATACTTATTTATCCCGCATTAACGGGCAGTAAGACCCCTGCCTCAAAATTCAGCGGAAGCCAAGAAGTTAGGTAGGGGATCAACTGCCCATAAAAGCCCGATTGGTTCAACTAATAATCAGTGGGGGATGAACAAAGCCCCCACTGATTAAAGTTTCACTTTATTATGCGTATTGTTTTATCAGTTGCTTCTATATGAAATAGAAAAGTAAAGAACTTGTTATTTTACTAGAATAAGAGTAGACTTTGAAGTAGATGAATAATAAACACATGGGAGTTTGTGGATGCAAACTGAGAGTATGACTAATCCGTCATTGACCATTTGAACCTGTTGGATAATGCCAGCGTAGGGAGAGTGTAAAAGCACATGTTCAGGCACTTTGCGTACGCGCAAAGTGCCTTTTTGTGTATCTCCCATCACTATAGTTAGGAGATGAAAAGGATGAATATGAAAGAAATTAGTAAAGTAGTGGATTTGGTGAGAGAGTCTAATCCACTCGTGCATAATATTACAAATGTTGTTGTAACAAATTTTACAGCAAACGGTTTGTTAGCATTAGGAGCATCACCTGTAATGGCGTATGCAAAAGAAGAAGTAGCAGAAATGGCTAGCATTGCGGGAGCCCTTGTTTTAAATATGGGTACACTTCGTCCTGAAGAGGTAGAAGCGATGTTACTTGCTGGTAAATCAGCAAATGTGAATAATGTACCAGTACTATTTGATCCAGTTGGTGCAGGAGCAACATCGTATCGAACAGAAGTTGCGAGACATATTCCGGCTGAAATTGATTTAGCGATTATCCGCGGAAATGCAGCTGAAATAGCGAACGTTATTAATGAGAGATGGGAAATTAAAGGGGTAGACGCCGGTGTTGGAAATGGCAATGTCGTAAGTATTGCAAGGCAGGCAGCGGATGAATTAAATACAGTAGCGGTGATTACTGGAAAAGAAGATGTTGTTACAGATGGAGAACGAACGATCCTTATTCGAAATGGTCACCCTATTTTAACGAAAGTTACGGGAACTGGTTGTTTACTAACTTCTGTAATAGGAGCATTTGTAGCAGTAGAAAAGGATTATGTAAAGGCAGCAGTAGCGGCATTAACGTTTTATGGTGTAGCTGCGGAACTGGCAGCTGCTAAGACAGTGGAAAAGGGACCTGGTAGTTTCCAAATTGAATTTTTAAATCAGTTAGCGAATACCACTTCGGGTGGTATTGAGAAGTATGGGAAGATTGAGCTTATATAGTAAGGAGGTGAACTAGATGCCCTGTATTACAAAGGCTGAAATGTCTAGATTATTATCAGTATATTTTATTATGGGAAGTAACAATTGTGCGAAGGAGCCACTACAAGTATTGAGAGATGCACTTGAAGGCGGTATAACAATTTTTCAATTTCGTGAAAAGGGGGAAGGGGCTTTAACGGGAGAGAAACGTATTTGTTTCGCGAAAGAACTACAAGCAGTCTGTAAAGAGTACGGTGTACCATTCATCGTAAATGATGATGTGGAACTAGCTATGGAGTTAGATGCAGATGGCGTGCATGTTGGCCAAGATGATGAAGGAATTACTTCTGTTCGTGAAAAAATGGGTGATAAAATTGTTGGTGTATCAACACATACAATTGAAGAAGCACGCTGGGCAATTGAAAACGGAGCTGATTATTTAGGTGTTGGCCCTATTTTCCCAACGAGTACAAAAAAAGATACGAAAGCAGTTCAAGGAACGAAAGGTTTAGCTTATTTTAGAGAGCAAGGAATTACAATACCGATCGTCGGGATTGGTGGCATTACAATTGAAAATACAGCGTCAGTTATAGAAGCAGGTGCGGACGGCGTTTCTATTATTTCCGCGATTAGTTTAGCGGAATCTGCGTATGAAAGTACGAAGAAGCTAGTTGAGGAAGTAAATAGGGGTTTGTAGGAAAACGGAACTTCACAAAAATAGTAAAAAACATAATGGACCGTTAAAAATATTTAAACAAACGTTTGATTAAAAAGCACAAACCCTTTAAAATTGTCGGTTTGTGCTTTTTCTTTAAAACATAATTGATATTAGGAGCATTCCAATTCCGATAGAGGTGAATGTTGCGATTAGGCCTGGAATCATAAAGCTATGATTTAAAACATATTTACCAATACCTGTTGTACCAGTGCGATCGAAGTTAATGGCAGCAACGATTGTTCCATAGTTTGGAATGAAGAAATATCCATTTACTGCAGGGAACATTGCGATTAGTAGTGCTGGTGGAATACCGAGTGATAATCCAAGAGGCATTAAAGCACGTACTGTTGCTGCTTGGCTATATAGTAAAATAGATAGAATGAATAATGCGATGGCAAATAGCCATGGTGCACTTGTTACTAGGTGCTGAATTGATCCTTGAATCATATTTAAGTTTCCGTTAAAGAAAGTATCTCCCATCCAAGCGATACCGAAAATAGCAACAACAGCTGTTGCCCCCGCTTTAAAGACGTTACCAGACACGATGCTTTCTACATTTGGTTTGCAGAAAATAATAATAAGAGCTGCGATAGTTAACATAACCATTTCAATTGTGTTTGGCATGGAAAGACGAATTAACTTCCCGTCAACCATCCATCCTGGACGAAGTGCTTCAAATGAACCGAGAAGTACGACAAGGAAAGTTCCTACTAAGAAAAGGATAACGGATAGTTTAGCGCCTTTTAAACCAACAAATTCTTTCTTCTCTTCAATTTTAGGAATCATTCCTTCTTTTAAACGTTTCAAGTATTCAGGGTCTTCATTTAATTCTTTCCCCATTTTGCTAGCAACAAATGCAGCTACCATACAAGCGATGAAGGTAGAAGGAATACTTACTTTTAAAATATCTAATAAGGTGATTTTATAGTCAGCTAGCATTGCTAAAAGTGCAACTGTTGCAGCTGATATAGGGCTAGCTGTAATTGCTTGTTGGGAAGCGATTACGGCAATTGACATTGGTCGTTCCGGTCTAATCCCAGATTCGCGAGAGACTTCTGCGATAACAGGAAGTACAGAATAAGCAACGTGACCAGTTCCTGCGCACAGTGTAAATAAATAAGTAACAATTGGAGCAAAGAATGTAATGCGCTTTGGATTTTTTCGCAATGCTTTCTCAGCTAGATGAACAAGGTAGTCCATTCCTCCAGCAGCTTGCAGTGCACCGGCAGCTGTAATTACTGCTAAAATCATAAGCATTACATCAATAGGAGGAGCTGTAGGTTGTAAGTGGAAGACAAAAACAAGTATTGCCATACCAACGCCACCCATTACTCCTAGACCAACTCCGCCTAGGCGTGCACCAATAAAAATGCAGAGTAGTAACGTAAGAAATTGTAGCCAAAACATGATAAACTACCTCCGGAATTCATTAGTTAAGATATATTTGAATAATTTAATTTGAACGAAAATTAAAACAAATACCCAAAATAATCCTTGTGTTATATACATTTTTTATTATATAACACAAGAAATGTAACATTCACGAACTTTGTTAAATTATTTCGAAAAAATAATACCTTGAAACTTTACATTTGCATCTCTAAATAGGTAGACATTTTAATTCTTATGTTGTAATCTTTGATAGAGAATAATTTAATTCTCATAGAACTCCCATATCGTTCAACTCGTTCAGCGAGAAAGGCAAACTGATGGAAACATTAGGACGCAAAACTACAGGAGCTAAGGTCGAAAGGCTATGCTAGCCAGTTACCGGACGGATAGGGTTGGTCTTGACCAATGCTCTTTTCATTGGTCTTTTTTTTGTTTATAAACAAATGAGAGCCGTTATCATTTATTAATAAAGTGTATATTTTAATAGCGTTACTTTATAGTAAGTTAATTAAGAAAGGTGATGTTAATGAGAAGATATTGGCATAAGCTATCATTTATTCAAAAAAATGTATTGTTAACTGTGTTAGTTATTTTGACGCTTGTCGGTACTATGGGAGCGTTAAGTTTTAACATGTTTCAAAATAGCATGATGTCTATATTTGAAAGGCATTCTTTTGAAACAGGAGATACGGTATTACATAAATTAGACGCAGAAATATTGAGAGATGTTGCAAAAGACCCAACGGCAGAAAGAGAAAAGAGAGAGAAGTTAACAGAGAAATTAGATGAATCAACGGAAGAATTGAACAGTGTTGGACAAACCTATATTGTTGGAGCGAAAAAAAATGAAAAAGGTGAGCTACAAATCATTGATTTATCTACAGGTTTAGCAAATGTTGTTGAAGTAAGGCCGGGAGAATATTATAAACAACCAGACCTTTGGATGAAAGCATATGATAAAGTAATGAGCACAAAAAAAGCAAACATGACAGAAGTATATGAAGACGCATTAGGAACATGGGTAACGATATTAGAGCCAATTAAGGATGGAGAAGGTAATATTGTGGCACTTGTTGCAGCTGATGTAGATGCTTCTATTGTTCCTAGTACAAAAGAAAAGTTCATTATACAAGGTTTAATGTTTATTTGTATTTCTGTTTTAATTGCAACTTTTATTCAATTCTTAATTGTGCGTAACGCACTTGCTCCATTGCGGGATTTACGTGAAGGATTGCGCAGAGTCGGTGAAGGTGATTTAAGTATTAAATTAGAGGAAAGACCAGATGATATTGGTATTATTAATGCTTATTTTAATAATACCATTGAGAAGTTTAAAGGAATTATAGATAAAGTGAAGCAGACAGCAGAACAGGTTTCCTCATCTTCGCAAGAATTGTCAGTGAGTACGAAAGAGAATAGCATGGCAGTCCAAGGAATCGTAAGTTCTATAGTTGAGTTAAGGGCTGGCGTTCAATCACAAGAAACTTCAGTACCAAAGTATTTAGGTATTGTATATGAAATGGAAGATAGGATGGAAGAGATAACTAATATTGCAAAACAAATGGCGAAAGAGTCTGAAGGTACGACGCATCATTCAGTAAAAGGAAATGGTGTTATTGAACAGACGATTAATCAAATGAACATAATACAAAATGCAGTACAAGATTTATCTTCTATCATTCATTCTTTGGAAACAAGATCAAAAGAAATTAGTGATATTGTAAATGTAATTACAGGTATTTCAAATCAAACGAATTCGCTAGCTTTAAATGCTTCTATTAAAGCTTCACGTGCTGAGGCAACCGGAAAGGGATTTGCCGTTGTTGCTGATGAAGTGCGTAAATTAGCAGAGCAGACGGAAGCATCAGCAAAAGATATAGCGAAATTAATAGGGGAAACACAAGTTGAAACGGAAGAAGCTGTTGTTTCAATACAAAAAGCTTCAAAAGAAGTAGAATCCGGAATTAAACTTTTTCAAAGTAGTGGTGCTTTCTTTGAAAAAATTTCAAAATCAGCACAATCTGTTACAAATCAAGTTAGAGTTGTTTCTAGCAATTCAAGTGATATATTGCAAAATAGCCAAAATATTGTTCGTGTTGTAAATGAACTATCAATTATTGCAAATAAGTATGCAAATAGTAGTAATAATATTGAAGAAAGTATGAAAGAACAGGAAATGTCTGTACAAGATATTGCTGAATTAGCTAGTTCTTTAAGCTGGCTTTCACAGGAGTTACAAGAGTTAATAGGGGAATTCAAAAGTTAAATGAAATGATTATACGTGCTTTTGTTTGTTCAATAAAATAAATCATGCTACAATGAAAACGAATTAAGGACCGGGGAGCCAATTGGCTGAGAGGATGTAAACAAACATCGACCCTCAACCTGATCTGGATAATGCCAGCGTAGGGAGTTACTTAAAGTGATGTAGCATATGTTATTCTATAATAACTTGCATACAAGGCTTTCCTACGCAGTAGGAAAGCCTTTTCTTGTTTTAATATTTCATTTTATAAGGGGGATTTTACTATGTCACAACAAGTTACAATTTCATTTTCAGTAGTACCACAAGCGAAGAACAAAGATGTGTATTCTGTTGTTGATAAAGCAATTGAAGTTGTACAACAATCGGGAGTTCGTTATGAAGTAGGGGCAATGGAAACAACGCTGGAAGGAGAATTAGATGTACTTCTTGATATCATTAAACGTGCGCAACAAGCTTGTGTGGATGCTGGAGCAGAAGAAGTGATTACTTCTATTAAAATCCATTATCGTCCAAGCACTGGTGTAACGATAGATGAAAAGGTTTGGAAGTACCGTGATGAATATGCAAAACCAGAAGCAATCTAAAATAATTACAACAATTTGGCTTATCCTTCTCATAGCGATATGGGAAGGATCTGTTTCATTATTTAAAATTGAACCGTGGATTTTACCGAAGCCTTCTGCCATTGTTAAAGAATTAATTGGAATGAAAGATTTACTATTACCGAATACGATGCAAACGTTACAAGAGGTTCTAATCGGACTGTTTTTTGCGATTTTAATTGGGACAAGTATTGCAATTATTATGGATGTTATCCCTTTATTTCGTATTTTAATAAATCCGTTGCTTGTTATTTCGCAAACGATTCCAATCGTTGTACTTGCACCGTTATTTATTATTTGGTTTGGATATGGAATGCTACCGAAAGTAATGGTAGTAATACTCGTTTGTTTCTTCCCGATTGCGCTCAGCATTTTAGAAGGTTTTCAAACGGTAGATAAAAATATGTTGAAGTTGTTGCAAACGATGAAGGCAACGAAATGGCAAGTTTACCAGAAAGTAAAGTTTCCAGCAGTGCTGCCATACTTTTTCTCAGGTTTAAAAATTGCAGTTACATATAGCGTAATGGGAGCAATTATTGGGGAATGGCTCGGTGCAAGCGAAGGGTTAGGAGTTATGCTTACAAGAGCTACAAAATCCTTTCTAACAGCC
Source organism: Bacillus cereus group sp. N6 (assembly GCF_016483705.1). Classification (NCBI taxonomy): domain Bacteria; kingdom Bacillati; phylum Bacillota; class Bacilli; order Caryophanales; family Bacillaceae; genus Bacillus; species Bacillus cereus group sp. N6. Next base: position 16,153 of record NZ_JAEHBI010000015.1, on the reverse strand, counting down.
CGAGTATTTGGTGTGGCGGCAATTATTGTTATGGTGACATTATGTCTGTATTTTATCGTGGAGTTTATGGCAAGAATAACAGCACCATGGATATATAGAAAGGACGGCAGAAAATGAAAAAAGGTTTAAAAGTTATGCTGGCTGCCTTATTAGCAGTAGGTGTAGCTGGATGTAATCCGGCGAAGAAAGAAGAAAGTGCAAGTAAAGATCAAAAAGTAAAAGTAGTATTAGATTGGTTTCCGAATACGAATCATACTGGCCTATATGTAGCGCAAACGAAAGATTATTATAAAAAGCAAGGATTAGATGTAGAGATTATTCAGCCAGGTGATAATGTGACAGCGGAGCAAATGATAGCTTCCGGAAAAGCTGACTTCGCAATAAGCGCACAAGAAAATGTAACGTTGGCTCGTGTGGAAGGTATTCCTGTTGTATCTGTAGGAGCAATCATCCAACATAATACTTCAGCTTTTGCATCACTTAAAAAAGATAATATGACGTCACCAAAAGATTTTGAAGGTAAACGTTACGGCGGCTGGGGAGGACCAGCAGAAGAAGCGACGTTGAAGACAATCATGGAGAAGCATCAAGCTGATTTTAATAAAGTTGAAAAAATCATCTTAGGACAAACAGATTTCTTTAAATCAATCGGTCGTGATGCAGACTTTGAATGGATATATTACGGATGGGATGGAATTGAAGCGAAGCGCCAAGGAAAAGAGTTAAATACGATTATGGTGAAAGACTTAGACCCAGCGCTTGATTTCTATAGTCCTGTTATTATTACGAGTGAAAAACATACGAAGCAAGATAAAGACTTTGTGAAAAAGTTTATGAGTGCAACGACAGAAGGTTATAATTTTGCAATTAAAGAACCGAAAGAAGCTGCTGATATTTTAATTAAAGCAGTTCCAGATGTGAATAAAGAATTAGTACAAGAAAGTCAAAAATGGTTAAGTACGAAATATCAAGATGATGCAAAAACGTGGGGAGTACAGAAGGAAGAAGTTTGGACGAATTACATGAATTTCTTATATGATAACAAAGTTATTAAGAAGAAAATTGATGTGAAAGATGCCTTTACAAATGAGTTCCTTCCAAGTGAAAAATGAGTGGATTACAAATAAAAGAGATTGTAAAAGCTTTTGATGGAAAGAATGTATTAGCAAATATTAGTGCTTCTATACGAGAGGGAGAGTTCGTTTCCTTTGTAGGACCGAGTGGTTGCGGGAAAAGCACATTATTAAATATGATTGCAAATGTTGAGAAACCAACAAGTGGAAATGTAACGTATAAGGATACGCACGTACAAGAGCAAAATGTTGTAAGTTATATGCCGCAGCAGGATTTATTACTACCTTGGCGATCAGCTTTGCAAAATATAGTTCTTCCATTGGAAATCGAAGGGAAACCGAAAAAACAAAGGCTGACAGAGGGAATGGAAGCATTAAAGCAATTTGAACTAGATGAATATGCAGACCATTATCCAGATGAATTGTCTGGTGGTATGCGTCAAAGAATTAGTTTTTTGCGCACATATTTATGTGAAAAGCCAATTATGCTACTTGATGAGCCTTTTGGAAAATTAGATGCCTTTACAAAAATGGAAGTACATAGCTGGCTTTTAAACTCTTGGCACCAAGAGAAGCAAACAATCGTTATGGTTACACATGACTTAGATGAGGCAATCTTACTTTCGGATCGCGTATTTATTTTATCTCAAAGACCAGCATCAATAGTTGGAGAGGTACAAGTGAAATTACCTAGACCAAGAACGATGGATATGTTAACATCACTTGAGTTAAAGAAGGATAAGGAAGAAATTCTGAGAGTATTAGCTCCTTATATGAAAAAATAGAAAAAGCTCTTACCAGATTTAAATATAATTGCTGGTAAGAGCTTTTTTTTATAGAACATGAAAAGAATGAGAAGGAACAAAAGAAAAAATAGAGAATAGAATATAACAGAGTAGTTTATACTCTTAATATAACAAATGTTAAAGGAGTGAAAGGATAAAATGACTTTATCAACTGTTCTTCAAATGGTTTTAGCTTGATACGGGAGAAGTCTGCCCATTTTTAACGATTAAGCTAAATTGAAGACAGCAGGTAAAGAACCTTAATCCTTTTTTACGATAATATGTAATGGGTAAGGTGTATTCACCTTACCCATTTTTTATATGCACAATTAAATAAGGCTTTTTACTGTTGCTCTCTATTTAGCTTATGAACCATAAGTAGAGGAGAGAAAAAAATGAGTATATTAACAGTAGAAAATTTAAGTCATTCATATGGTGAGAAAACCATTTTATATAATGCGTGTTTTCGACTATTAAAGGGCGAGCATGTTGGGTTAGTTGGGAAAAATGGAATTGGAAAATCAACATTGTTAAGGATTTTAACAGGAGAACTTATACATGATGACGGAAACATTGAATGGTTTCCACATGTGAAGATAGGTTTTTTACAGCAGCATATGGATTTACAAGAGGGGATAACAATTGAAGGATACTTACAAAGTGCATTTTCTAATTTGTATAGGATTGAATGCGAAATGTTAAAAATTGCTGAAGAAATGAATGGAGCAGGAGAAGTAGAAAAACTGTTAGTAAAGTATGGAGAATTACAAACTATATTGGAAAGCTCTAATTTCTATCAAATTCATACAGAAATTGAAGAAGTAGCAATCGGTTTAGGTTTATTTGAAATAGGGTTGAAAAAGGATGTTTCAAAGTTAAGTGGAGGACAGCGAACAAAGTTATTACTTGGGAAGCTCCTTTTAGAAAAAGCTGATGTTTTATTGCTAGATGAGCCAACAAATTATTTAGATACAGCCCATATAGAATGGTTGCAATCGTATTTGAGACTGTATGAAAAAGCTTATGTGATCATTTCACATGACGAAGTATTTTTGAACAGTATTACGAATGTTATTTATCATCTAGAAGAACGGAAAGTGAAGCGGTACGTAGGAAATTATGAAAAATTTGTGCAAAGTTATCAATTGCAAAGGAAACAATTACAATCGGCGCATGCGAAACAGCAAAAAGAAATTGCTCAGTTAGAAACATTTATTCAAAAAAATAAAATTCGAAAAGCGAAACAGGCCAAAAGTCGAGAGAAAGTATTGGAGAAAATGCAAAGGATTGAAAAGGTTAATCATGTACCTCGATCCCGTTTTGATTTCAATGTTTATGAGGAGCCAGTTAGTCGCATATTACAGGCTGAAAAACTAAGGATAGGATATAGTTCTCCGTTATGTCCAGAATTGAATTTGCAAGTAAAAAAAGGAGAAAAGATAGCGATTGTTGGTCATAATGGGATTGGAAAAACGACAATGTTAAAAACGTTATTAGGTCAAATAAAGCCGCTAAGCGGTTCAATTTCTATTGGAGAACGAGTAAATCCTGCTTATTTTGCGCAGGAAGAGTTTGCTTCAGAAACAACACCATTAGAAAAAGTTTGGGCAGAACGACCAGATATGACAAAGAAAGAAGTACGCCAAGCATTAGCAAAGTGTGGATTGAAAGAAGAACATGTATTAAAACCTATTCGTTTATTAAGCGGCGGGGAACAAACGAAAGTACGTTTATGTGAACTTATCGTAACGAAAAGCAATGTTTTAATTTTAGATGAACCGACTAATCATTTGGATATAGAAACAAAGAAGTCTTTGCAGGAAGCGTTACAACAATATAAAGGAACAGTTTTACTTGTCTCACATGAGCCTTCTTTCTATGAAGCATGGATAACAAAAGTATGGAATATAGAAGAATGGGATGCTGAACGATATGAATAAAGAAAAGGCATTAGCTTGTATAAGCTAATGCCTTTTCTTTGTGATTAACATGATTTTCGAGAACTCTTACATGAGAATTGTATGAAGAAGCACTCTTATGGTGCGCTTATAAGCGTGCTTTTTCTTATGTTATGTTTATATTTAGATGCCTTTCCCTAATAGGCGACTATCTTTCTTTATATATATAGATAGTTTGAAATGGAATGAAAATAATTCCTATATGTAAAGGATAATGTGATTAGTATGGGAAGACAATAGAACTTAAAGGAAATTCATGTAAAATTCAGATGAACTTCACACGAACTTCATATTAGAAACCGAATATAATTATAATAGGTTATTGTAATTATAATTGGTGATTTTTCATAACATTAAAAGTTTGAATTTAGGATAGAGCACTCAAACCTAAATTCAAACTTTAGTGAAATAATTAATGGAGGTTACGCTTAGTTTTCGCTAATGGATGCATTTACAAGTTCGGCGGGAGTGCCTGTTCCTGCCCCTCCGATTGTAACGGATCCACCAGGAGGAATTTCACCATTCCATCCTGCATTCGTAATTACGTAATGATTATTTATTTTACTACTAATTTTAGAATCCCAAACTTGTGTTAAATTGCCGTTATAATCAAATTCTAATTTCCAGTTTTTAATAGGGGTCGTTCCACTATTTTTAATTACAATCGAGAAATTGTAACCACTTCCCCAATTTGAAGTGACTGAAAAGGTAGCATTACCATTTCCACCAGGGGGTGTTGTATCAGTATCATCTGTTTTTACAATGATAGAAGTAGGCTGTGATTTATTCCCGGCAGCATCTTTTGCAATTATTGAAAATGTGTATTCGGTATTAGATTTTAAGTTTTTGATTGTAATGCTATTTGTTGTTGTACTCCATTTCTCTTCTCCGGCAGTAATTTCATATTCCGTAACTCCTACGTTATCAGTAGATGCAGTCCAGTTTAATTGAACGGAGTTTGAATTTTTATTTGTAACAGCAATATTTTTTACGTTTGTTGGGGGCTCAGTATCTTTTTGAGTAATAGGTCCACCAAGTAATTCTTTTACTAACGTATCAAGCAATTTTGGTCCACTGCAACTATATTTTGGACTTGTACGGCAATCCCCGCTTAGTTCCCAAAACATTGCGCCACTTAGACCCTTTGTCTTTATATAGTCTGTTTTATATTTCATAGATTCGTTGTCATCATAGCTAATAAACGTGCCTGTAGTCGCATTATATAAATAAGGTACTTTCGCTACATCGTTCCAGTGGCGAACAAAACCATTTTTATTAACATAATTAGCTGCTAAATCACCATAATCGTACACACCTGTGTCACCGGTAGAATAATCATCCCAAGTACCTTTAGAAGCGAGCTTTCCGTCACTACCTGGTTTACAAGGTTGGTATTGCCCATTATTTTCTTTTCCGCAACTTTTCCATCCACGTCCGTAAAAAGGTACACCTAATACGAGTTTATCCGCTGGAACCCCTTCATTTGTATAAATGTCTATCGCACCATCTACATAAAATTTTGTATCCGCTGCTGGGTCATTTGGATCTTTGTATAGTGCTGCATTATGGTTAGAAGTAGCTTCCCATCCACCGTGGAAATCATATGTCATAATATTAATCCAATCAAGTATTTGAGAGATCTTCTTTAGCTCTGTATGATCCGCATAACGTTGGCTTGCACCTGATGCGATTGTTAGTAAATATTGTTTCCCATCTTCTGCAGTAGCTTTCGTTAATGCATTTCGAACATCTTGAAGGAGTAGGGTGAAGTTTTGCTTATCTTCAGGACGATAACTACCACCAGGAATCGTTTCAACACCCGGATATTCCCAATCTAAATCAACGCCGTCAAATCCATATTCACGAAGAAAAGCTACTGTAGATTCAGCGAATACTTTTCTTGTTTTTTCATCAGCTGCCATATCAGAAAAGCGGTTAGACCAAGTCCAGCCACCAACTGAAATAATTGTTTTTAAGTGAGGATACTTAGCTTTTAATCGTTTCAGTTCTCCGAAATTTCCACAACGGGCGTATTTATCACAATCTTCCCAAGTTGTACCTGATCCCGGATAAGATTTTGTGACATCAGCCCATGGTTCACCGAGTACGAGAGTGCCATTAGGAACCTCTTTATTTTGCAGTGGTACACCAGACTCTTTACAGTTCCACGTTTGTTTATTTGGATTATCGGGGTGAGTAGAAGGGTTTCCATGTTTTCCATTCCAGCAAATATCAGCGAAAGCATAGTTTAAATGAGTTAGCTTTGATGCATCAATGTCTGCAACTTGATAATTACGTCCGTAAATGCCCCATGAAGGAAAATACCCAACAATTTTTTGACCTTGCTTTGGTGAATCTGCTAATGCAACATTTGGAGTAATAAAGTTTGTAAGAAAAAGAGGTAAGAAGAGTAGTAGGGATAGTAATAGCAGTGTGAATTTTTTGGAGCTCATAGTCATTTCTCCTTTCAAAATAAAAGATATATTTAAAGGCATGCGCCAATAAACCAAAGTGAATCTAGACGTATGAAACGTCTAGATAAAGTGAAACTTTAATCAGTGGGGGGCTTCATCCCCCACTGATTATCAGCCCTCACCAATCGGACTTTTATGGGCAGTTGATCCCCCACCTAACTTCTTTGCTTTCGCTAAATTTTGAGGTGGGGGTCTTACTGCCCATTAAAGCGGGATAAAAATGATAAGACATCACGAAGTCTATACAAGGGAGCTGGGGGTGATTAAATCGTAGCAAATGTAAGATTTAGTGTAAACGCTTTATTTGATTCAAAAAGATTTTCTCAATATGAAATGGCTCTAACACAGACTACACATGGAAATAAAATATTGATTAGGGAGGAAAAGGCTTCTTGTAATTAAATTTGAGAAAAAATTGTATGAAGTCAATTTGTAATAGCGTAGCAAGATGAGAAAATATCATGTAAAATAATAGTAAAAATATGTAAAGGAGCGAATGGTGTGGATGTCTTTTTGAACATTGCTGAAGAAAAAATTCGACAAGCAATACGGAATGGAGACCTTGATCATATTCCGGGAAAAGGAAAACCACTACAATTAGAAGACCTTTCAATGGTACCTCCAGAACTTAGAATGAGTTATAAAATCTTAAAAAATGCGGGTATGATTCCACCAGAAATGGAACTACAAAAAGATATATTAAAAATAGAAGACTTAATTGCGTGCTGTTATGATGAAGCAGAGAGAAAAAAATTACAAGAAGAGTTAACGGCAAAAATGCTACGTTTTCAGCAGGTAATGGAAAAGAGAAAGATTAAAGAGAGTTCAGCTTTTCGTATGTATCAGGATAAAGTATTTCGTAAATTACGCTAAGAGGGATAAGATGAATAAATTTGAAACGATAGAAGAATTAGCGACACATATTGAAGAACAACAATTAGTACTGCTCTTTATTAAAACGGAAAATTGTGGTGTTTGTGATGTTATGCTAAGAAAAGTAAATGGTCTATTAGAGAATTATGATTACGTAGAGAAAGTGGAAATATTACTACAAGACATGCAAGAGATTGCGGGGCGTTATGCAGTGTTTACAGGGCCAACAGTTTTATTATTTTATAATGGAAAAGAGATCCTTCGTGAATCGCGCTTCATTTCACTTGAAAATTTAGAGAGAACCATTCAATTATTCGAAGATTAAGGGAGGCTTTTATATGGAATTTATTATTGTCATACTATTATTTGTTGTAGTTGGAACGATCGTAACGGCAGTTCGATCAAACAAAAAGAAGGTAAATCTTACGAAACAAAATAACATTCATAATTCATCTAACAGTTCGTCACCATTATTTTTCTTTGCTGGATCTGATAATGATAGCTCGCATGGAGGTTCACATGATTGTGGAGGATCTTTCGGTGGAGATAGCGGAGGCAGCTGCGATGGCGGCGGAGGTGGCGGTGATTGATGAAAATGCGCCTTATATAGGCGTATTTCTTTTTAAACAAACGTTTGATTAGTTGGCTTACATATGCATAAAAACAGTTAAACAAACGTTTGATTAATATTTTTAACGTACTAAGGGGAATAGAAATGAAAAGGGAACCGAAAGTGAAAAATAAGGGGAAAGTAGTGTTATTTTTATTAGCTGCGGGAGGCGTATTTCTTGTTAAATTAGGATTTAAAATTGGAATAATACATATGATTCGAACGTGGTTTGAAAGTACGTTTTCTTAAATAAGGAATATAGCCTCTTGTAATAGAGGTTTTTAATTTGTTATTATTAGACTGAACGGTCGGTTTAAAGAGGTGTAAATATGAGAAGAAGTGCAGAAGAGATAAAGAAAGAAATTGCATATAAAGCAGAAAGTCTGTTTTCACAGAAGGGTTATGCAGCTACATCTATGGAAGAGATTTGTGAAATTACAAAGCGAAGTAAAGGAAGCATTTATTATCACTTTAAAAGTAAAGAAGAATTATTTTTATTTGTAGTGAAACAGCATACGTATGATTGGCTTGAAAAATGGAATGAAAAAGAGAAGTTGTATAGTACGAATACTGAAAAACTATATGGTCTCGCGGAATATCATGTCGAGGACATACAGCAACCCATTTCAAATGCAATAGAGGAATTCTCTATGAGCCAAGTTGTAAGTAAAGAGATTTTGGATGAACTATTGGCTTTAACTAGAGAATCATATGTTATGTTTGAGAAACTAATTGAAGCAGGTATACAGTCTGGAGAGTTTCGTGAAGATAGTACGCGCGACCTTATGTATATTGTGAATGGATTATTATCAGGGCTTGGAGTACTTTACTACGAGTTAGATTATAAAGAGCTGCAACGTATTTATAAAAAGGCAATAGATGTATTGTTAAAAGGAATGGCAGCTGAATAATAAGTCAGTTGCTTTTCTTACAAAACAAATTAGACCGAACGGTCGGTTTATGAAAGGGGAATGAAAATGAACGCTTTATTTAAAAACCGAGCATTTATGCTCGTTATGGCATCTGATATTTTACAACAATTTGCAATTTGGATCAGAAATATGGCTCTTTTGTATTTCATAATGGAGCGAACGAATAATGATCCAGTTTCAGTTTCGTTGTTATCGGTTATGGAATATGCACCTATTTTTATTTTCTCGTTTATCGGTGGGGCGCTAGCTGATCGCTGGAATCCGAAAAGAACGATGGTTGCTGGAGATGTGTTAAGTGTACTGTCTATTGTAGGAATTGTCTTGTTGTTAAAGCTGGATTATTGGCAGGCTATATTTTTTGCAACACTCATTTCCGCGATCGTAGGCCAATTTTCTCAGCCATCATCTTCGCGTATATTTAAGCGCTACGTAAAAGAAGAGCAGGTAGCAAATGCGATTGCATTTAACCAAACATTACAGTCATTATTTATGATTTTTGGACCAGTGGTAGGATCACTTGTGTATACACAACTTGGTTTATTTACGTCACTATATAGCTTAATCATTTTATTTTTGTTATCTGCTATTGCTCTTTCGTTTTTACCAAAATGGGTGGAACAAGAGCAAGTGGCGAGAGATTCATTAAAAAATGATATAAAAGAAGGATGGAAATACGTTCTTCATACGAAAAATTTACGTATGATTACGATCACTTTCACCGTTATGGGCTTAGCTGTTGGATTAACGAATCCATTAGAAGTGTTTCTTGTAATAGAGCGTCTTGGAATGGAAAAGGAAGCAGTTCAATATTTAGCCGCAGCTGATGGGATAGGTATGTTAATCGGTGGTATTGTTGCTGCAGTTTTCGCTTCAAAAGTGAACCCGAAAAAGATGTTTGTATTCGGTATGAGCATATTAGCAATGTCATTTTTAGTAGAAGGGCTATCTACATCATTTTGGATTACTAGTTTCATGAGGTTTGGAACAGGTATTTGTTTAGCTTGTGTTAATATCGTTGTCAGTACGCTTATGATTCAACTTGTACCAGAAAATATGATTGGAAGAGTAAATGGAACAATTTTACCACTGTTTATGGGGGCAATGTTAATCGGAACTTCACTAGCTGGAGGATTGAAGGAGATGACTTCACTAGTTACTGTATTTTGTATAGCAATGGCACTTATTTTATTTGCGATAGGGCCAGTTCTACGCATGCAAATAAATAAAGAAGATGTCGCTAATAAAGAGGAACTAACAAATTCGTTAGCTTCGAAATAATCATTGTAAGGGAGCAGGATTGCTCCCTTTTCTTGTGGCAATCTTTTGACAATGACATGCCCCAACTATATACTGATGATGTAAAAACGAGTTTACAGGTTAGGAGAAATGGTGTGAAAAATCAAATCTATGAATTACGCACTGAAAACAATATTTCACAAGGTGCATTGGCTGATAAGTGTAAAGTTTCTAGACAGACGATAAATGCAATTGAGAATAATAAATATGATCCAAGCTTAGCGTTAGCATTCCGTTTAGCTGAAGTATTAGGAACAACTGTTGATAAACTATTTTTGTACAAGTTGTAGGGGGAGTAGTTGTTGGGGAAAGAGAAAATAAGCCTTGTAGTTACGGCATTAGTAGCTATAAGTACGTTAGTGTTTGCACTTTATTATTGGTTAACTGAACTTCAAGTAAACTGGTATGCACTATTTATTTGTAGCATCGCATTACATTATATGTTTAAAAGTTTGGCATCGCATAATGTGGAAGGGACAACGGAGGAGAAAGAAGATGTAGAAAAACATGTATTAAAAATAAGTGCAAATGTTACGTATTATGTACTTGTTGTATTAATTTTTGGTTTGTTTTTCGCATCGGTAGGTTTTAATAAATGGATTGATTTTCATAACATACCGCTTTTGTTTGCGTTATGCGCTGCGATAGTTGTAAAGCCGGCTGTAGAATTTTTAATTGTAAGATGTTATCGCTAAAAATAAAGAAAAGATCCTCTTCTCATGAGAAGAGGATCTTTTTCTTATAGCGTTTTAGTTTTTGGACTAGGTGGTGTAACGGACGTATCATTTTCGGGAACTCTAGTTAGTAAGAATCCACCGATAACGAACAGTACAATAATACTAAGGACACCAGCGTTGGTTTTTCCTGTTAATTGCGTTGTAACACCGACTAATACTGGACCCATAATTGCCGCGAATTTACCAAAGATATTATAAAATCCGAAGAATTCATTTGCAGATTCTTTTGGTACTAGTTTTGCAAAATAGGACCGACTAAGTGCTTGAATACCACCTTGAGAAGTGGCAACTAACATTGCTAAAATCCAGAAATCGAGTGTCGTTTTTAAGAAATAAGCATATATGCAGATAATGATATAAATAATAATACCGACGTATAGCATTTTTTTACCTGTAAATGTTTCTGATAACTTTCCGTATAATAAGGCGAATGGACAAGCTACAATTTGTGTGACAAATAAGATGATTAATAGATTCGTTGCACTAATACCGAGATCTGTTCCGTAAGCGGTAGACATAGTAATAATTGTATCGACCCCGTCAATGTAGAAGAAGTAAGCGATTAGGAACATAAATACAGTTTTATATTCTTTAATATTTTTAAAAGTATCAGCAAGGCGTTTGAAGCTCATTGCAATTGGTCTTGGATGACGTTCAATATAATGTGTTTGCTCTACATTTTTTAGCATTGGAATTGTAAATAATCCCCACCAAAGAGCTGTTATTGCGAACGAAATTTGACTAGCAATGCCGACTGATAAAGGGATAGTTCCTTTTTGAGCAAGAATAATAAGAGCGATACAACCGATAAAAGGAATTGTGCTTCCAATATAACCTAATGCAAAGCCTCTTGTAGAAATTCGGTCCATTCTATCTTTAGAGGTAACATCTACTAAAAATGCATCATAAAAAATGTTTGCTCCCGCAAAACCGACTAATGCGAGCATATAGCAGCCTAGTAATAAGTACCACTGAGATGTTGGGACGACTGCTAGCATACTTGTAAATACGATACCGAGTCCAAAGAAGAATGTGAAAAATCGTTTTTTAAATCCTTTATAATCAGCAACTGTGCCGAGAATAGGAGCAAGTATAGAAATTAAAAGTGTAGCGAAAGAGTTTGCATATCCCCAATATGCCGTTGAAGTTGCACCAGATAGTCCGGCTTCTTTTGCAGCTGCTTTAAAGTAAATTGGGAATAATGCAGTTGTAATGACGAGCGAATATACCGAGTTCGCCCAATCGTATAATATCCAGCTTTTTTCTTGTCTGGACATTTTTTTCATATAATGTTCCCCCTTAAATTGTTCTACTAACAGTGTACAAAAATAAAAATTATAAAAAGAGAAACAGTGATGATTTTTACATAACTTTTACATATATACACAGTTCTTTACAATTGAAGTAAATCCTCTACAATTGATCCGTCTGTTTCACCTAAGTGTAAACCGAGTAGTCTAGCGATAGTTGGACCTTCATCAATAAGTCTCATGTACGGAATGGTAACGCCGCTTTTTATCCCTTTCCCAGCAGCGATAAAAATTGTTTCATAGTTAGGTTTTGTTGGAGAGTATCCATGCGTACCAAATGTATATTTTTTACTGGGCGTAACATCTTTTTCAGTAATTTCTTTTATAAAATCGCCTGTATAGTTTTCAGTGAAATAATATCCTTCTTGTGCTTCCAACATAAATAAACAATTACCATCTGCACCGCAGTCTTTTGCAGCTTCATCATGAAGCATAAATTCAATACCGTTTTGTTTATTTTGAAGTAACTCTTCAAGTAGTAGTTGTACTTTTCGAATTGTATCCGTATCATTTTTGTCTTTCACATATACATAGGCAGAGCCGTCGCAACTTTGGCAATAGACCTTCCAGTCTACTAATTTTCCTTTTGAATTTATAGATATAAGCCCATTTTGATGAAATAGTACATTTAATTGAATGGCTTTGTTTTCACTTAAAGCGCTATGATCACCGAGAGCGATAATTGTACTTTCTTCGTATAGGTCACTGTCTTTTAAAGCTTGAATAATTTTTCCTAGCCGTTCATCATGTCTATGGATAGCAGCTATTGTTTCGTTAGATTCAAAGCCGTGATAGTGTCTTTGAGTGTCTAAATCGGTGAAATGTATAAACATGACATTAGGCTTCTTCGTCTGGATTGTATGCACAGCAGATGCAAGTACGAAATCATCGAGTTCAGGCTGTGATAAGCCATTTCTTATATGACCAAAACGCTGATTCAAATCTAATTGATATAGTGGGCTACCGCTAAATAATGAAACTAAGATTTGATTTTGCCACGGTCTATTTGGAAAAATTTCAGGTAAATTGTAATCAATATTTGCTCTGCCGGTAACAGGCCATAGAAGGGCAGCTGTCGTTAAATTTGCTTTATGTGCTTCATCGTATAACGTTGTTCCTTTAATGGATTTTCGGTACCAATGCCAATCTGGTGACTCGCGTCCAGGTTGAAGTAACGTATTGCTAACTACGCCATGTTTATTAGGGTAGTTTCCAGTAACGATTGTTGAGTGACTTGGATATGTTACAGAAGGATAAATAGGTTCCACTTTTCTCGCCATCGCGCCCTTGTTTATTAATGTTTGAAAATTAGGGAGTTTTTGTAATATAGGAAAATCTAAAGCTGATAAGCAATCGAAAGATAAAATAATGACGTGATTTGTTAATGCTTTATCCATAAAGTTCCCTCCTGATTATATAAAACCTATTCTTATATATTACTATTAATACCTAGTAATAAAAATATATTTCTAGGTAAAAATTTATTATTTATTTTCAGAAAAATTAAACATATAATTAAGTATAAGGGAATGAATGGAAGGAGGGAATACTATGGATTGGCTAGATGGATTTAGTATCTTTTACATAATTGGCGGAATTACGATTATCCTTGTATTTACTATTTCGTATTTACTAAAGAAACGGTTTCCAAACAAACAGTTCGATATTATATTTGCACTTAGTTTAATACTTCTTTGCTTAGCATCCTTTCCCGTTACAATGATGGTGATTGGTGGATGGGAAGGAATGGGATATGGATTTATTGGTTTCTTCGTTCTACTTGGTACACTTATCGGTATGATTGCACATCAACTGGTAAAAATCTCGCGAAAAAGCTACGTATAAAACTGCAGAAAATGAAAAGAATATATAAAAATGAGAAAATTAGCTATTGTTTAAAAAAAGAATTTGTATTATGATAATCAACAAATTTATTTCGTTATAACGATGAAAAAGGACTAGTACATGTTCAACCTTTTTAGCAGAGAGAGAATCCGCTAGGCTGAAAGATTCTTAAAAAGGCGATATGGAACCTACCTTTGCGTTCTGCATATGCAGCGGGAATTTCCCGTTATCAAAAAGAGAGCATGCACAATTTTTGTGCATGAATCAGGGTGGTAACGCCGGCAAAGCTCGGTCCCTATTTAGGGACACGGGCTTTTTTGTATTTTCAAAAGGAGGAAGATTGACTATGGCAAAAGAACAAGTACAAGCGATTACGAAGATGGAAGAGGATTTTGCACAGTGGTACACAGATATTGTAAAAAAAGCAGAACTTGTTGATTATTCAAGTGTAAAAGGATGTATGATTCTACGTCCGTACGGTTATGCCTTATGGGAAAATATGCAGAAAGTTATGGATGAAAAGTTAAAAGCAACTGGTCATGAAAATGTATATATGCCAATGTTTATCCCAGAGAGCTTATTGCAAAAAGAGAAGGATCATGTAGAAGGATTTGCTCCTGAAGTAGCATGGGTGACACATGGCGGGGATGAAAAATTAGCGGAGAGACTTTGTGTACGCCCTACATCTGAAACTTTATTCTGTGAGCATTTTTCAAAAATTGTGCAATCCTATAATGATTTGCCAAAGCTATATAATCAGTGGTGTTCAGTAGTTCGTTGGGAGAAAACAACGAGACCATTCCTTCGTACAACGGAATTCTTATGGCAAGAGGGCCATACAATTCATGAAACAGCAGAAGAATCGCAAGCTGAAACGTTACATATTTTAAATCTATATGCTTCTTTCTGTGAAGATTATTTAGCGATACCAGTAATTAAAGGGCAAAAAACAGAAAAAGAAAAGTTTGCAGGAGCAAAGGCAACTTATACGATCGAAAGTTTAATGCATGATGGGAAAGCACTTCAAACAGGAACATCCCATAACTTTGGAACGAATTTCTCTGAAGCATTTGATATTAAATTTTTAGATCGCAACGGTAAGTGGCAATATGTACACCAAACATCTTGGGGTGTATCAACAAGAATGATAGGTGGACTTATTATGGTTCATAGCGATAATAATGGTCTTGTAATGCCTCCTAAAGTTGCACCAGTGCAAGTTGTTATTGTACCAATTGCGCAGCATAAGGAAGGAGTTTTAGCGAAAGCAACAGAGTTACAAGAACATATTCAAAAGGTTGCACGAGTAAAAATAGATGCTAGTAATAAAACACCAGGCTGGAAATTTAATGAGTATGAAATGAAGGGTATTCCAATTCGATTAGAAGTTGGTCCTAAAGATATTGAAAAGAATCAAGTTGTACTTGTAAGAAGAGATACGAAAGAAAAAGAATTTATATCAATAGATCAATTAGAAGAGCGTATTCCAGCACTACTTGAGGAAATTCATAATTCTTTATTTAATAAGGCAAAAGTATTTCGCGATGAGAATACGTATAGTGTGACGAATTTCGAAGAGATGAAAAAAGTAGCTGATGAAAAGCAAGGATTTATTAAGGCAATGTGGTGCGGAGAATTAGCTTGTGAAGAGAAACTAAAAGAAGAAGTTGGAGTATCTTCTCGCTGTATGCCTTTTGAGCAAGAGCATTTAGCTGACGAATGTATTTGTTGTGGTAAAGAAGCTAAACAAATGGTGTATTGGGGAAAAGCGTATTAATGCTTTTTTGATAGATGATAAAAAGGACTTTGGGCTGCATAATAAAATGCAATCCAAAGTCCTTTTTAGTTTTGCAATTTGTTTCATGTATGTTTTAGATGGAAGGATGTGTTTTTATTTTGCGTTTTTACGGCGAATAAATAGTAACATACCGATTAGGAATGTTGAAAGTCCCATTAAAATAGATGCAGGATAATGTGTTGCCGTATTAGGTAACTTATCGCCTTGTTCTTTCGCATTATCTTTTACATTGCCACCTTGAGAGCCGTTGCCACCCTGAGAACCGCTATCGTCTTTAACGCGGTTGCCGCCTTGAGAGCCATTGCCACCCTGAGAACCGCTATCGTCTTTAACGCGGTTACCGCCTTGAGAGCTATTGCCACCTTGAGAGCCGTTGCCACCCTGAGAACAGCGATCGTCTTTAACGCGGGTGCCGCCTTGAGAGCGATGACCGCCGTGAGCGCCACGGCTGCCAGGCGCACC
>NZ_JAEHBI010000149.1:0-1917 GCF_016483705.1 Bacillus cereus group sp. N6 | reverse complement strand
AACTATTCAGAATTTCTTAAACGATAACTGTATTTTGTAAACGGATTTATGTTTTTTCAAACTTTGCAACAGAACCTTTATATTCGAATTATGAAGGGGCTGTTCAGTATTACTATATAAGAACAACAGACAATACAATTATTGATTTGTGTATCTCTGATTTTCCAGAAATCTTCGCTGTCCATGAAGGGTTTAGCGATAAACAAATTAGAAAGATTTACAACTGGAACTTATAAGTTATATAAATAACAAATTTAATTATTGGAGGAATGGAAAATGAAGATTGCTGTATCGGAATGGAAAGCATTGAAAAAAGAAACAAAGTTAAAGTTATTGCGTTATGCGATGTTAGAAAGCAAATATAAGTACGCAAAATAAAAGCTCTTCATTTGCATAAGCAAACAAAGAGCAAAAGTCTGAGTTACCATCTGGGAAAGAAATTGGCAGGTTTCTTTCCTCTATATTTTAACATATAAAAAGATATCAAGAAAAGGGGCATGTAGAATGGAAGAAGGTTGTATTTCCTTTCAGCAAAGGGTTAAAGAGTTTCTTATTATGATTGTCTGTTTTTGGTTCATTATGTTTCTCATGTACGGTGAAAGCCTGTTACAATAGAATGGAGTCGAAAGTCTAAATACCCTTAGGTAGCTCTCATAGGTGTAAGATCTATGGGAGCTTTTTAATAAGAGGTATATAAAATTTCACGTACCGTAATATTTAATAAAAAACAAACAACATAATCAATAGTCTACATTTAATTTTGTACTTAATTAAGCCGCTTAATGGATTCAGTCTCGTCTATTGGGGATACAATCTTATGTGAAATGGCGGTATTATTTTTATATTGGATAGATTTCTTGCGAAATATGTACCTAGAGTCGTATTTCAATTTAAATATGATAGTATTACAATTAGTATGAGCCTTATATTTTATTATTTTGCACTAATCATAGGGCTTAGTGACAGGGTAGCTGCTCTAGTCCGCAGGACTTTTTCCAATAATAGTAAAAATGACTGTTGTTTTATATGGTGTCCTTGAAGGTTACGATCTTTCTCAATTATAATATTTATTAAATAAATGTTATGAAATGAGGAGAAACATTGAAAAGAAAAGGGATTGAAGAAGAATTATTGGAGTACTATACGTTGTTACCAAATGAGCGTCATTTAATTTTGAGTAAAAAAACAAATCCCAATCGCCTGGGATTTGCTGTCTTACTTAAATATTTTCAACAGGAAGCTCGTTTTCCTAGCGAAAAACAAGATATCTCGAAAGACATTGTGCAACATCTAGCACATCAAATAGATGCGTCACCTAAAGATTTTTTTGAACATTATAGATGGGTCGGAAAAGAAAGAAGTTATACAGATCATCGAAAAACCATTCGTGATCTTTTTGGTTTCAGAGAGCTTACTTCAAAAGATAATCTTCAATTGATACAATGGCTAAAAGAACAAGTACAATTTACACATGATATGGAAGATTTATCGGATCAAGCTTATCATTTATTTCGCAAATGGAAAGTAGAACCACCTTCTAAAGGTAGTTTAAAACGCATGATTCATTCAGCTATTGATACGTATGAGAAAGATTTATATCATACAATTTCCGAACAATTATCCGCTGAAACTTGTTGTCGATTAGATACATTATTAGATGTACAATCAAATGAGGATTTGGAAATTTTAGACATCATGTATGAAAAAACAAATTCAAATCAGTTATCTTTTCGATATCTTTTATCGTCTGCATGTAAACCGAGTGTAAATACCATGGAAACAGAATTAAAAAAACTGTTAGCCATCCAATGTTGATATATCCTTTATTTGCACCAGAACCTTTTTATTTAAGTCGTAAACGAGATGCGAAAGCTGCCAAGTGTTTTCTAAAGAAAGCCTTGGTTTCTTGTCATGCCA
>NZ_JAEHBI010000148.1:0-1937 GCF_016483705.1 Bacillus cereus group sp. N6 | reverse complement strand
CTACTGCTTTAGCTGTGGGTAGTTACATAAACTAGGTTAAATTGTTCACTATAACTATTTACTCTTTCTCCAAAATACAGAACATTGATCAATATTTTGTAAAGGATCCATAATATTTCGGTCTCTGCGAAAATCTGTAACTGCGGTTTTACATGTATATAAAGAATAGTCATCAATAATAATAAATCCACCTGGGGAAACTTTATCATATAAATTTGTTAAACTATCTATTGTAGATTCATACATATCTCCATCTAATCTAGCAATTGCAACTTTATTAATTGGAGCTACGGGTAATGTATCTTTAAACCATCCTTTCAAAAACATAACTTGTTCATCTAACAGATCAAATTTTTCAAAATTACGTTTTACATCTTCTAAAGATACTGATAAATATTTAAACTTATATAAAATATCATTTTCATCTACAGGATATTTCTCAGCATTTGGTATAGGTAATCCTTCAAATGAATCAGCAACCCAAACCTTACGATCTAATATATTATAATTTTTTAAAAAACCACGCATAAAAATACATGCGCCACCTCTCCATACTCCTGTTTCAATAAAATCACCTTCTATTTTTTCATCTAATACAGTTTGCATAGCTAAATGTAATTGATTTAATCTTGTACGCCCAATCATACTATGAGCTAAAATAGGCCAATCCAAACCATATTTTCTACGATTTACATCTGTTGTTACAGCTTGAATTTGTTTTACATATTGAACATCTGCTAAATTCTCTTCTATAGTTGGAAAAGGAAAATAAGATTCATACTCATACCATATTTCGAACAAAATCGTCTTTTTTAATAATTCTAAATATAAATCACTATACTGTGTAGAATTCATTTTCATTTCCCCTTATATGTTTTTTGATATTTATTTACAAAGACTTGTCTATTTCTCTCATATTCCACATAGTCAAGTTGATAATCCCCTTTAAAATTTTCTCCATGTTTAGACCATGCTGTTTGTTGAAATGGAACCCCAATTAAATAACCATTTTTTTTAAACTCTAAGGATTGGGAAGTATCATAAAAATGAAAACCATCAAACCATTCTTCCCTCCATCGCACATCGTATTGCGTTACCATTAAAAATCCATCAATAGCTTCTACAATTTCTAAATCATCATGGGATCTATTTTCATTTTTATCAAAATCTAATAAATAAGGTTCTTTAAATCTACTAAATAAATCAAAAAATTTTCTTCTGTTATAAAAGTATCTTGATGTAAATATATTTTATATTTTGCATTATGTTGTAAAGCTTGGTTATATCCACTAGCCATACTATTTACATTTTTTAAAGATAAAAATTCAATATTAAAAAGAAGAGGGATTCTTAATTTCTGAATATATTTTAAACATAATTGATATAAATCCTCATTAGTAATACAAGTTACAAATAAAATTGTTTTATTCCAGGAATTCATCACATAATCTCCTTAGTAAAAGTATTTATTAGGAGGATAAAAATGAAATATCAAGAAAAAATATATCGAAATATAAAATTTCCAAGTTTACTTATAAATCAATTGTTAGATTGTTTTACAAATAAATACAGGGATGGTCAGTATAAATTACATATAGAAAAAACAAAAAACAGTATATTTAGCTATGAAAACTTAAATGCTTTTTTTAAAGAGTATGATCAAAATCATTTTGTATCTAAAATCGAATATTCAATTTTAGATATTCCATATATAAAAATTGAATATAATAAACAACACACAAATATTTATATGCTATATACCTCAGATTATGATTTTAATACTTTAATTAAGCCATTAGAAAAATATATAGAATTAAATAAAACCAATTTTAAATAGTATTATGCTATTTAAAAGGTTCCGGTGCAAATAAAGGATATATCCAAAAAAACGATGGAGATTCCTACCGGAATCGTTCTTTACCCTGTTAATCCAAATA
>NZ_JAEHBI010000147.1:0-1953 GCF_016483705.1 Bacillus cereus group sp. N6 | reverse complement strand
TTTTCTTCCTCTAAATCTCGAATACGTCGCTCCATCTCCGTTTCTTTTTGGTCTTCAGAACGGAACGTTTGTTGCTTTATAACTTTGGGCTCTTGTTTATATTTCTTTACCCAACCGTAAAGAGTATTCACTGAAACCCCTAATTCTCGAGCAACTTGAGCTACAGCCTTTCCGGTTTGTAAAATATGTTTTACGCTTTGGCGTTTAAATTCTTCTTCATATTGTTTTACCTTCCCCATGTAGACACCTCATTTGGTTCATTTTTTATCATATTAACCTGTGTCTACTTTTTAGTCTAACATCATTAGTAATTTCTGTCTTATCCCCTTTTTCGGGGAATGGGCAAAGAAACCCAATTTGTAAAACGGATTTCTTTATGCATTCATTTTTGGATATTTATGAGTTTTGCAACACTCTCAAATAAAGAATTAAATGTACCTTTGTTAAAAGATAAATAAAACCTGTTTTTAATTTTAAATCTTGTTAAAATATTGGAAAGGATTTACACATTACAGGTACAATTCCTAGTTCTAGACCAGTAAAAATTTCTCAGTGGGTATGTGCGGAAATATTATCACAGGTTTATTAGGTGCTTGGTTAGGTAGTAGATTATTTGGATCTTTTGGACCATCATTTAGTGGGATTCATGTCGTGCCAGCATTATTAGGAGCAATCGTATTAATTCTTATTGCATCGTGTGTAGTGAAAGCTGTAAGAAAATAAAGATATAGATTATGATGAAAAGAGGTGGTTTCATTGGATAAAGTAAATGTAAGAAAAAGAGACACGTTAAAAAAGTTTTTTAGAGAACAAAATTATTTAGCGGTGTTACTTGGATTTGCATTATTGTTCATTAACATAGTATTGCTAACGAAAATTTCTTTTGTTTTTACTCCGTTTATCGTCTTTTTAAAGACAATTTTCTTCCCGGTATTAGTAGCGGGAGTGCTATTTTATATCTTGCACCCATTTGTTTCGCTTTTAGAAAAGAAAGGTGTTTCAAGAATTGTATCAATAGCCTCGATATATTTAATAGTACTAGGATTATTTGTGTTTTTAGTTGTAACGGTTATCCCAATTATTCGGGACCAAATTGATGCGTTAATAAATAATTCACCGTATTTCGGTCATGAAATTGAGCGAGCGACACGTAGACTTGGGGAGAGTAATTTATTTGGTAAAATCCAAGAGAACTTAAATATTGATGTAGCGAATATGGTAAAAGAATACGCAGTTGCTTTTACAAAATGGTTAGCATCAGTAATAGGGAATGTAACTGGATTTTCAAGTATACTTACAGAAATTGCTTTTACAAAATGGTTAGCATCAGTAACGGGGAATGTAACTGGATTTTTAAGTACTATTACAAAAGTTGTTTTAACAATTGTAATGGTTCCGTTTATATTGTTCTATCTTTTAAAAGATGGTGAACAATTACCGAATCACTTCTTAAAGTTTATTTCAGAGCAAAGACAACCAGCGGCAATGAGAATACTAGATGATATGCATTATGCAATTGGCTCGTATATTAGAGGGCAAATTATCGTTAGCTTGTTTATCGGTATTATGCTATTAATCGGTTACCTTATTATAGGGATTAAATATGCGGTGTTGCTTGCTATTTTAGCAATGATTGTAAATATCGTTCCGTACGTAGGACCAATAATCGCAATAACTCCGGCGTTAATTATCGCATTTATTGACTCGCCAGAAATGGTTTTAAAAGTAATAATTGTTATGATGGTTGTACAATTAGCAGAAGGTAAGTTTATTTCTCCGCAAGTAATGGGGAAAAAGCTAGATATTCATCCGATTACAATTATATTTATCATTTTAACTGCTGGAAACTTATTCGGAATTATAGGGATTATTTTAGCAATTCCAGGGTATGCGCTATTAAAAGTGTTAGTTACGCATGGTTATAGATTTGTTAAATTAAATACGTAAAAAAAG
>NZ_JAEHBI010000146.1:0-2036 GCF_016483705.1 Bacillus cereus group sp. N6 | reverse complement strand
CATCCTTCCTTGCGGTATGCATGGAAGGATGACCCATTTAGTTAAATTTTATTCATTTCCTTAAGTTGATGGCTATGCCCCGATAGGTGCTTTATTTTTTACATTTTTATTGATATAACCCAAATCATATTCTATATGAAACATGAGTGAAGAGCGTAATCGTGCCTACCTAAGGAATTCTCTCTTTATCAGCCGCTCTTCACCTTCAGTTATTTTACCTTTACTAAATACCATCTTTCAGATAATCATGTTACGCCCTTCGTGCTATTATAAGAACAAGTAAACATTACTCCTTCCCCCTACGAAGGTATTTATGTTTTTCACTATCTATTCACACACTGCCCAGCCAGATTATGTATCACAACATGATTGGGCTGGGCTTTTATTTGCCATGCCCCATGCCGAATAGACATTGGTCTATTTTATCTAAACAAAAAAGAGCAACGAAAGGAAGGCCTTTGAAAAAGGCACCATCAATAGGTGGTGTCCTATACTTCAATATATGCTTATCTCATCAAAAAAGTTCTACTTTTTTGGTAAATACAACAAAACATAAGCACATAATCAACGTGCCCTCCGAAGATGATTTCATGTTCCCCAACACTGTAACATACACAATCACATGGAAAGTGTGACGAAAATTCACATTTTATTGGTATTAAAAACCAATTTTAGGTTCATAATACAAATAGAGGAAGAATATACTACCAGATTGGTGCTCTACATGTGCCTTTACCCACTCGTGTACCGCACCAAATGAGACTCATTCTTCTTCCTCTCATTTCTTTCAGAAGGATGAAGAATGCATAGAATATCTTTCAACTAGAATACCCCACCACACTTATTATATGCTTGCATTCTTCATTCCTTCATCCATACCATCAAAAAAGGAAGCTGTCATGAAATTTGCTCATGATCTGGCTCTTCTTTTCAGCTTTCTCATTTATCTTTATTTAGCATCCTTTTTACCTAACAACATTTCCTCCGGTATATCTGGAACTACTAATCTCACATACACATCTGCACCCAGGACAACTTCTATACTTTCAATCAATCTAAGTTCTGGTACAACAGCTCCCACATAAATAGAATAATTCCCACCTGGTAAATTGAATAAGCGAAACATACCATCACTTTGAACAGAAAATTCTTCACCCATCTGACAAGTCGTAAATTTTGTTTGATATAATCTAATTCTTTCTCCTGTACGATTATCCACTGCAATAACAGAAATCCCCCCCCACCGGATTCCCTTCACTATCCACCACTTGTCCATAAAACGACCCTAAAACTTTGCAATAATCCCCATATGGAATCTGCGGACATTTAATTTCCTGCACGGTTGCACTTAGATCTAATAGCCCATATCCATAAAATGAATCCCACTTTTTATCTTTTGTATCTAAACTACGGGCAGATCGTTGGATCACCTGAATAATCTCTTGATTACTTGCCGACGGTTTAAGCGTACGTAACATCGCAGCTACTCCACTGACAAAAGGCGTGGAAAAAGATGTTCCTGGTCCAGCATCATAATTTATTTTAGCAAATATAGGGACTGGATACGTTGGGGTGGTAGACAAGATTTCTGTACCTGGCGCTGTAATTCCCACATAACTTCCCCAATTTGAAAATGATGCCAACCGATCCGACTTATTAGTCGCACTCACCCCTAATACAAAATTATATGCAGCTGGATAACTCGGTTGTTCATGCCCTTCATTGCCCGCAGCCGCTATGGAAATAATCCCCTTATTCCAAGCTAATTCTAATACAGATTGTTCAGCCTGTGTATATGTTGGTCCTCCTAAACTCATATTGATAACATCTACGTTTTGTTCGATTGCATACATAATTCCTTTTAAGATAAAATCTGTAGTACCAGCGCCATCATCCCCTAGCACTTTCACTGGCACAATATAAGCTGTATTATAGCTAGCACTTGCAATACCTGTTTGATTATTTGTAACTACTCAGCTTCCTCACGGAAGCTTTTTTAATTTTACTAGTTTCATATGCCTCTCATTTGTAAATAC
>NZ_JAEHBI010000145.1:0-2036 GCF_016483705.1 Bacillus cereus group sp. N6 | reverse complement strand
ACTATTCAGAATTTCTTAAACGATAACTGTATTTTGTAAACGGATTTATGTTTTTTCAAACTTTGCAACAGAACCTCCATCGCCCCATTTTTATTGTGTTATATCCTTTCATGCCTTTTCTGTAATACATGATATACATGTGTAGAAAAGGCTCTAAAATATTGAGCATTTTCTACAGCTACTTTTCCAAAATCCATATACAGTAAAGTTTCTTGCAGCAATTTTAGCTCAAATTCTAAAAACTTATCACTCTGTTTCTGAATGGAATGCGGGATATTATGTATGGCATCAACAATATCCCGCACATATTTCATGCTATAAAAATCTTCTCCTGGATGTGAACATACATTTCGAATGAGTAAGAATGTTTCCTGCAATATCTCATGTCCGATATCGTGTAATATATTTTGATTCATACCCTCTCCCCTTCCATTTCCCCATTATGGACCTTCAATTCCTGCATTGATTTGAAACTCGTAATTTTCTACAAACCATTCTTCCTCTTCTATTACCAAATACAGCTTCATCGTATGTTTTTGTTGTTGTTCAGTACCATTTACTGTAACCGCATAATCGTATTTCATTGTTACTTCTGCTTTGTTATCAGCTGTCTTCCTGTAATACATATCGGTTACGTTTGCTTTTGTCTGAATCGGAAGCGAAGGGTCCATCAAATGTCCATGTGCATCCTCCGGTGCTTCAAATAATTTTCTCTTCGCTTCCCCTGTCACCATTTCTTTTATCTGTGCTAATCCTGGCTTTTCTTTTTGCTGATTATCTTGCTGCATAAGAAGTGTCACAAATTTTTTTGCTACTTCTTGCCCTTTGTCTTGTGTATTTTCTGTCAAAACGGTAATCCTTTTTTGGAGCGATTTATTTTCTGCTGTCAATCCTTTGACTTGTTCCGTCCACTTCTTCTCTGTTTTTTGTACTTTATTTTGCAATGCACGATTTTGACTCCATAACCAGGTACTTGTAATCACAAGTCCAACAATTAAGATGGCTGCTATCCCTTGTTTCATTTTTTTGCCTCCCTATCATTTATCATTGTGGTAAAAATGGTGCTGGATTAACTTGTCCGAATGTAAAGGATGTTTTGATTTCAAAATGGAGATGAGGCCCTGTTACTTGCCCCGTTTTCCCGCAAACACCTACTTGTTGTCCTACTCCAATGTTCTGCCCTTCTTGTACGGTAATAGAGGACATATGGCCATATAGGCTCCAATATCCATTTCCATGATTAATTACAACGACGTTTCCATACCCGCCAAACCCCGAACCGCCTTCGCCAAACTTCGCTAATTCTACAACGCCACCTTTCGACGAGGCTATTGCGGTGACACCGTCCTGGCAAGAATAATCAATACCCTTATGAATCGTACCCCAACGTGGGCCAAATGGACTTGTAATCGTTGTTTGTGCAATCGGACGGATAAAACCTTGCGAACTTGCTGCGCCAGTATCCACGACGCCCCCAGGCTTTCCCGCTTCACAATTAAACGACAGTCCTCCCATTTGACCGACAAATTTCGTTACCAATATGGGGCACAACCCATTCGTACCATGCGGATCATTTGCGGCACCTGGTGGTGCATATTTAGCGCCAATTGCTTCAATCGTTGTAATCCCCATGCCAATATAGTTTTGATATAAGTTGCGCGCCATGGCGCTAATCCCTTCTTCAAGTGTGGCAAACTTCTGGAACCCCTTCATTTGAGAACTACTTGTGTCCATCAAACCACCTGGATTATTATAATTTTTAACAGCGTTTGAAGTACCGTTCCCCGTCTCTAGTTTCGCTATCGCTGCTAGTTAAAAGAGGATCGATTTGATTTTGTGTTCCTGCGTTTAAAAAAGACTGTGCCTGCCCTGTGAACACGCCACCTAAATGCGGTTGTATTTCTTCCGGCGTCACTGTCTTCCCTCCTGGACGACACACTGTCATCCCATTACTTTGGACGGTTCTGTTGCAAAGTTTGAAAAAACATAAATCCGTTTACAAAATACAGTTATCGTTTAAGAAATTCTGAATAGTT
>NZ_JAEHBI010000144.1:0-2137 GCF_016483705.1 Bacillus cereus group sp. N6 | reverse complement strand
ACTCAGTATTTACAAATGAGAGGCATATGAAACTAGTAAAATTAAAAAAGCTTCCGTGAGGAAGCTGAGTAGTTACAGTTCCATCTTGTTCAATATAAATCCCACCATTATTCGTGTCATACCCATATAATAAACGATTCAACCGATATTCTTCTGGATTATTATAAATCACCATAGTCAAAATATCATCGCGATGTCCTTGCTCTAATGGCGTATCCGACCCCACTACACGATAAAATTGTGATTGGACTTCTTTAGAAGCCCAATAGAGTCTTTGGGCTTTCTCCGCTGTTACTTGTTGACCCGTTCGAATAATCATAGATCCGTTATCAAATGTGTAAGCTTTCGGCATATATTTTTTCTTACCTGCTTCTTGAATTTGCTTGTACGAAATCAGATTTCCTTTATAATCTTTTCCATTATATCTTTCGTCAATTTGTTGAGCGGCAATTAGATACGCTTCACTTAAATAAGGATACACCTGTAAGGCATTCGTAATAATTTGTAACCCTTTTTGTGCCGTGGTATGAAAATCACCTATTCTACTTGTATAATAAATTCCATTATTAATAATCCATCCTGTGTCGGCATTGACTTGACCGTATAATGCCATTTTTCCAATTTCATCGATAAAGGTGTTTATTTTCCCATACCAAGGTGATTGGTTAGGTGATGTACCAGTTTGGTACAAATACGTTTGAAGATCATAGTCAATACCACTTAAGAGACTGTATACGGCTGTTCCTTTTGAATATTCTTTCGCGTACGTTTGTAAATTTTGATTAAATTGATTTAAAATGGGAACCGCTAACGATACAATTTCTGGATTACTTGAGGCATTTCCAATTAAATTCCCATAAGCCGCCACGACTCGATCTTGTTCCATTGTTCCAAGTCGAAAAGCCGGATTGGTTGCAATTGCTTTTAAAGCAGGTAAGCAGGTAAGCAGGTATCATGAAACGTACGATCATTGAGATAGGCAAGTTCTTTATGGTAATATCCTAAATAGAATCCCGAACGCAATACTTCTACTAACGTCTCTATTCCATTTGAATTTGTTGCGGTATACGTCGCTCCCCTTTTTTCTAGTGTTTGGATTAAGAAATGGACACGATTTTGATCTTGATAGAATGCGAGAGAGTCTGTATTAAATTGAAATAAATCCGTAATGTCACTCCAACGTATGGTCGAAAGTACTCGTACGAGATTTTCATAGTTAAGTGCTTGTAATTGTGCCATCGTATATGTTTGTTGAGCGGCTGATGTAGTAGTAAGCGTTGCAAAGTTTATTTTTTCATCAGGTGGTTGAATCGATCGGTCGATTTGAAATGGTGTAGAGAACAAATTTGAAGTATATGGATAGGGTTTATGGAAAGGTTTTTGGGACATATATTGTCTTTTTATTTTTGATGAATTTACATGGAAACCATACGGGCTCGGATTAGGTGGTGGTACCAATCCACTCCCAAGCATACCTTGCGCTACGCTACTAACCGGCCGTTTACTAGAAACTTGTATAGAATTTGCCTGGACAACATGTACGGAACCTAACATCGTACAACACAACAACATGATTATAATCTTACTTATACGTTTCATCCAATTCCTCCATTTCAAAAATCAAAAAATTCTAGCTGACTGTCACACGATGGTTCAGATTTTTTTCATAGAGTATGGAAACCAAATCGTTCGACTATGGAAATGCTTCATGAAAAACACAGATGGTTTTCATAAACATCCCTCCATTCTTCTCTTTTGTCTTGTTGGGACTACACCAATCTACAGGTGTCTAACTTGTATGATTTTTTTACCTATAATTCATTGTTGTAAAATCATCCCAACAGTACTTATATATGGCAAATCATTTTTTTAACCTTTGCCAATGTATTGAGAAATATATTCTATTTAAATCGTTTGATACTGTATGTAATGAAAACATTGGTTCTGGTGCAAATAAATGATAAATTAAACAAAAAGCGAGGATTCCTATCGGAATCTTTTTTTATGCCGTTAATCTAAACAGTTGATTAATAAAGATATTCTGATTTTGGACAGACTGATTGGTCTTCCCCCCGTCAAGTAGACAACTGTAAAAAAGACTATGCAGCCATCGAAATTCGATATTCGATCGGAGCTC
>NZ_JAEHBI010000143.1:0-2193 GCF_016483705.1 Bacillus cereus group sp. N6 | reverse complement strand
AATTTTGAAATGTATCTCCTTTTTTAACCATAATAAAATCCCCTCCAAGTAAAAGTGTAACATCCATGTGTATTCATAGTCTTTTTACACTGTCTACCTTAAGGGGATAATATCACGAGGAGGGGATTCTTCTATGGCTGTAAATTCATATTACACGTATATCACAATAAAAGAACTCATTTTTATCCATGCCTATGTGACAGGGGAAGAAATCCCTTCTTCACAAGCATTACAAATACTCAAACAGTTTGCTCCTGAAGCAATACCAGGTACAATCAGACAAACGCGTCGGTATCGTATACGGGAAAATGGAGAAGAATTGTTCGGATACTATAGACAGAAGCATCCAAAATTATTTGATAAACAAAAATTATACACGCATGAAAAGTTGAAACACCGAGCGGTGTACTATTGTTCTTCTCATTTGACGGTTCATATCTAATCCTTATATTTTGTTTTATTGGTTTTTAGAACCCGAGAAAATCGTTCATTTTTTTGCGGAAAGTGAGAAAAAGGGACGCTCAGATGCCTTTCTAACAAAAGAAAAGACAAAGTGAATATATTTCATGTAAAAAGACGAAATCCCCGCACAGAAATTGATAAGGAGGTTTAAAAGATTACAGGTAAAATCCGCGATAGAAAAGGGAAAGACATAAAAAGATAGGCGCATGTTTAAGCTACAAAAATATAATTTCACGTACCATAATGCCTTTAAAAATAAATAACCCCAAACATCTTCACAAGGGTTGCTTCTTCTCTTCCTTCTCCGATACAATAGACATATAGAATACGAAACAGAAAGGTGACTCTATCCATGAATCAACCTTTAGTGAATTTACGAGTCGATTTTGCTTTTAAGCAATTATTTGGTGTACAAGGACAAGAGGAATTATTGATTTCTTTTTTAAATGCAATCTTGCAGGAGTCCTTATCTATACCGATTGTATCGCTAAAAATTGAAGACCCACATTTGCATAAAGAATATGAAGAAGATAAATTATCCATACTAGATATATTAGCTACACTTCAAGATGGGACAAAAGTAAATGTAGAAATACAGTTGCGAAATACACAAGAGATTGTAAAACGTTCCTTATATTACTGGAGTAAATTATATACATCTCAATTAGAAAAAGGGATGCCATACCGTTCTTTACGAAAAACCATTGCCATCAATCTATTAGATTTTGATCTCTTTCCTCATTATAATGATATGCATACAATTGGACAGTTTTGGAGTCAACAACACAAGGAAGTGTTACTCGAAGATTTGGAAATCCATTTCATTGAAATTCCTAAATTGCTACAGCAATGGAGAGAAGAAAAAATTAATCCGTGGGAAAATGAATTTGCTCGTTGGTTGCTTTTGCTACCAGCACATGAAGATGAACATTTGACCCACACACTGGAGGACATCGCCATGAAACAAGACCCGATGTTACAAAAGGCAATCCACAAATGGGAGAACATGAGTCAGAGCAGTTCTTTCCGCTTAGCGTATGAAGCCAGAGAAAAGGTTTTATTTGATGAGCAAGCCAAATTAGCACATGCTCGTGAGGTTGGGAAAGAAGAAGGGCTTCAAGAGGGTATGGAAAAAGGAAAAGAAGTAGGCATTCAAGAAGGAAAAATTCAACTGATTCGTGGCATGCATAAAAATGGCATGGATATCGAAGATATTGCGAAGTTTACCAATATGGACATGTCGGACATACGCCATATTTTGAAACGATAAAAGGAGAGACGTAGCGTCTCTCCTTTTATTCATGTGTATTTAAGGCTAACGATGAATCCCACCGCCAAGTTGTTGTTCAGCCATCGCTACGAGACGCTTTGTGATTTCACCACCAACCGAACCGTTTGAACGAGCTGTCGTGTCCGCACCAAGTTGCACACCAAATTCTTGTGCAATTTCATATTTCATTTGATCGATTGCACTTTCAGCTCCTCGAATCACTACTTCATTACGACTTCTGCCATTTTTGTTTGCCATATATATCACCTCCTAGGGTCTTAATATGCTACAAAATACAAAAAATATTTATTTTTTGTAGATGTTCTTTAAATCAGACTCCGAAAAATTCCGTTTTTGTGCAGCCATTTGAATTAATATAATTTCAGAGGTTCTGTTGCAAAGTTTGAAAAAACATAAATCCGTTTACAAAATACAGTTATCGTTTAAGAAATTCTGAATAG
>NZ_JAEHBI010000142.1:0-2266 GCF_016483705.1 Bacillus cereus group sp. N6 | reverse complement strand
AACATTAAGTTCACTTCAGTTCATGTTAACTATTGCAAAAAGGGGTTATAGTAATAACATAAAGAATTAACGAAAGGACAACTGAACGAAACGGTTGCTCTTTTGTTTATGTGTGAGTATTAAAATATCACGTACCGTATTATGTTATAAATTTTAAACCAACGCAATTATCGTAGGGGCTGCCGTGATCTGGGTGGCGTCTTGTTTGTTGTTAGGGGATTAGCAAAAAAAACAAAAATTTGAAGGAGAACCAAAAACATAAAAGTGAAATAACAATACCGATGAAAAGGGAATATTTTAGAATTTGCATATAGGCTCCTTGTAGATATAGATAGAAAATAATTTTGAGTTCAAAATAGGTAAAGGAATGAAAAATGCAAGTGCAATGCGAGGTAGATAATTTTGATGATAAATTTGCAGTATGCATTCTTTACCCTTCACGAAGAAATAATATGTTAGGATGAAGCGCAAATGTATTTGTCACATTGTTTAAACAGCGAGATGTAGTTAATGGAAGGAGCATGTGCAAATCATATCATATGTTTTTCATCCACTCTTACTATTTGCCGATTTTTGGTTTTTAATACCAAAGTGGTGAATATAAATTAGTAAACACCCATTTGGGTGTTTTTTGCTAGGGAAAAGATAAGGAGGAGAGGGATGAGTAACGTTGATATAGATTTACAAAAGAAGGTCGATGCGCTCGGTCTTCATGTTGTGGATGATGTAGTTTATAACGAGAATCTTAAAGCATATGAGCGAGTTGGGATCGATGTAACACACCTTACATATTATAAGTGGTATGGAAAATGTTTCGTTCCATATTCAAAAGACTATTTACTAAGTTCAACAATGAAAGAGCTATTAAAAAGGGATAACGAAAAATATAAACAATACAATTACACTTTTTTAGCTCGATTTAAGGGAAGGTTGGATGTATGGATATTGAAGGGAAAACTGAAATTGTTAGGGGGATTAGCAAAGTGGAGATGGAAACAATCAAAGGATGGAGAGTGATGGAATAACTATAACAAAAGAAACTAGTGGCGTATTTTTTTACTAGGAATTATACAGTATGTTCTCCATCCTTCAGGGAGAAATAAAATGACTAAGGAGAAGAACAAACGTATTTTCCATAGTTTATCTGTAGATAGGGGACAGTCAAACAAGGACTAATACTATCGTCTGTTCTTCTTCCATTCTTAATATGTGTTATGGGTTGGTTTCTTATACCAATAATAATGAATACGACAAAAAAAGAGACGCAGGGAGGCATCTCTTTTTTTCATATGCACAAAGATAATGAGAGAATGAATGGATATATATATCATTCTCTTTTTGGTAAGGAATACCTTTTTGTTATTTTAAAAGTTTTTCCTAACAACTTAACAAAACAAACAAAAATACAGGTAGTTAACAAGGTGAAGTTTATGCAAGGAATAAGGAAAAGTGATTGGTATAAATGTTGTTAAATCAACGATGTATAAAATCTGTATAAAGGCGTAAAACAAGAATCGCTCAACTATACGTATTTCCCGTGTTAATGACTGTCATATAATAACTATTATGTAAACTAAAACTGTAAGGTCTATTCATTTACCTGTATAAATTAAATTCACCTATAAAATTATTAAAATAAGATTCTTTTAGCAGCCATTCGGGTGATTTTTATTTTGGTTAAGGAGTGAAAAAAATGAAACTAAATAAACAAGAACAAACAGTTATTATCGGTAATTTAATCAATAATGTTATCGGTGTGGAGTTAGCAAAGCAACACATTGATCCACAGAAATTAGAGAAGGCTGTAGCATTACATAACGAAATGAATGATGATATGACACCGAAGCAAGTAAGAGAAGCGCTTATTAATATACTGGATAAAGCGATAGATGAATTCCTAATTCCTAGGGCGTAAGGAGTGAGACAGATGGACAGTGTTTTAAACGGTAGGGTTGCTGCACTTGGTCTTATACCTATTGATAAGAAAGCATACATCAAATACCTTAAGCCTAATGAGAAAGCGTACAAGAAGTCTGGGATTGATGTTAGTCGATTCAAATATTATAAGCTGTATGACCAAAAGCCAATGTTTTATTCTATAGAATATCTCATGCAAACACCAATAAAAGATTTGTTGGAAAGAGATAGAGAGAATCAAAGGAGTTTGGTAAAGACAAATGAAAGAGTATAAAACCAAACAACAGAAGCGTAAGTTCTATGACAGTGGTGAGTGGAAGAGGATACGAGAACAAGTAAAGAAGCGTGA
>NZ_JAEHBI010000141.1:0-2284 GCF_016483705.1 Bacillus cereus group sp. N6 | reverse complement strand
ATCACAATGTGATTATGTATGTGTTCTGTATCCGCATGCGTATAAATAGCAACTTGATAGTCTTTTGCAACCGATTGGGCTAACTCTAAGCCAATTGCATTGGCTTGCTCTGGTGTTACTTCTCCAGGTTTAAAAGACTGAATGATGGTATGCGCCTGGATCCCATGATCCTTGCCATACAGCATTCTCAATTCCTTAAAGTTTGATTTCGCATAATCAATGTCACAATTATGACCACTTTTTTCTACTGCACGTTTTTCAGCATAGTTGATTGTTTTACTTGCTGATTTTGTGTTTCCTAATTTAGTCGTTGCCATAACTCATTCACTTCTTTTCGTAATTGCTCGATATTGTAATTTAAACGCTCCCAGTCTATATTACCCTCCTTATGCGTATGACAATATTTTGCAATTTGATTCATATTGTTTCCCATCTGACTTAAATTCCTAGCAATGATTTGTCTCGTCTTTTTATCAAATTTCGGAGAAACTAATCGACTCCCCTGTGCCTTCTTCTTTACAAAGTTTGGCACACTCAACTGCAAAGTTTCAGCTGACTGCTGCAACTTTGCAAATTCGTCATCACTCACACGAAAACTGATTTGTCTGCGCTCTTTCCGGTTCGGCTCTCTCCGTAAATTGCTAGCCATATCATTATCTTGTTCACTCATTAAATCCCATCCCTTCATTCCGTTTCCAACGGAAGCGCCATTCCAAATTGGTCGTAATATCTCCAATTTTATCATCGGCGCAAGGGATTTGGTAAGCTTCGCATTTGCTAGCCATTCCATGGCGCAAATACAGCTTGTCGGGGGTTTCCCCCAATCCCCCTTTTGTTTTTGCTCACGCAAAAAATGGCTTGCTTTCGCTAGCCATAAAAAATATAAAAACCTTGGACGTTTTCCAAACCTACTGGGGAAAACATCCCCAGACCCCCTTTATCAAACTCCCCAACCCCTCACTCCTTGAGGGGCTCCCTCGCCGGTAAGCAGGCCAAAACGTTCCGTTTTGACATTCCAAGAGGGTCTTGGTGCAGTGCAGTTGTCAACTCCTTAATGCTCACTTCGTTCCGCTTACCGTTGACAACACTCTTTTTTTACCTTTCTATCTATTCAATCGTTTAGCAATTAATTTTTTAAATTCGAACAATAAAAACATTTTTACATACATATAATTATATCATTTCAAAAAGAAAGGATCTCGTTTATGATTACCATTAGTTTATGTATGATTGTCAAAAATGAAGAACATACCTTACCTCATTGTTTACAATCTATTGGGGATCTGGTAGATGAAATTATCATTGTCGATACAGGTTCTACGGATCAAACGATCCAAATTGCGAAAAAATGGACATCACATGTCTATGAAATTCCTTGGGCATTTCATTTTAGTCAAGCACGCAATGCTTCTTTTCAGTATGCTTCCAAAGATTACATCATGTGGCTAGATGCGGATGATATCTTGCAACCTTCGGCGCAAAAAAAATTACAACAACTGAAACAATCTCTTGATCCTACGATCGAAGCTGTTAGTATGAAATATAACATCCAAACAAAGGTGGGAATCGAACAAACACAGCGCATTCGCTTAGTAAAACGTGAAGCAGGATTTCAATGGGAAGGGATTGTTCATGAAGATTTACAACGAAAAGAACCCTATACTCATTTCCCATCTGATATTGTGATCACTCATACAAAAACAACACAAACTTCTCCGCAACGAAATATTGAATTATATCAACGTGCGATTGAACAAGAACATATTTTTTCTCTACAAGATCATTTTCATTATGCTAGAGAAAACTTATTCCAAAAGGATTATCGAATTGCGGAACAACATTTTCACATGTGTTTAGCATTTGAAGAGTTGTCACAGGAAAGTCGTATGACTGTCTATCATCAATTAGCTACCTGTTATGGCTTAACCAATCAAATCGAAAAAGAACAAGAAATCACCTTACAAGCTTTATCTTTAGATATGCCTTATCCTCCCTTTAGTTGCCGCATGGGCGAACATTTTTTACGACAAGGGAACATAGAAGCCGCTATTTTTTGGTATACGACAGCTTATCAACAAAAACCATCACTTCGTTATGCTTGGATGCTGAATCAAACTGCTTTTTATACATGGGTTCCCCATCAACAATTGGCACATTGTTATGAACAGCTTGGTGACCACAAAAAAGCAAAACGACATCAACAAAAAGCAAAACAATTTCAACAGAAATAACCCAATCAAATATAAATTTGATTGGGTTATTTCTTCTTTTTTCTATCAAAACA
>NZ_JAEHBI010000140.1:0-2302 GCF_016483705.1 Bacillus cereus group sp. N6 | reverse complement strand
GATTAACAGCGTAAAGAACGATTCCGATAGGAATCCTCATTGCTCGTTGGAATGTATTCTTTATTTGCACCAGAACCATCGAAACGATTCATGTCATATACAAACAAAAGAGAAGTCACATTCCAGATTTCTCTTTTTTGACGTACAAGGAATTCTGATAATTATTCAAACTTTGTAACAGAACCTCTATTAAGATACTAAAGTAGCTCTAATAACTAATATATTATGCCCATTTTCTTGAATGGTAGATGCACCAATTATCTTAAATTTGGAACCTCTTGGCAAAAGTAATTCTTTTTCACCTTTATATTTAGAAATAGAATCCACGTATGGCGCATGGGTACCTTTTGGAACTTTTATTTCCATACGAATGGCTGAACCACTAAAGACACCATTTTTTTGTAAGGAAGTGCTAGTATATGCTAACGCTGTATTCGTTTTATTGATGCTATTATTTACGAGGGAAATGGCTTTATTAATATATTTGTCAAAATCCTTAATGCCATCTAAAGAGTTTAGGTCAAGCCCAAATGTATGTTGTAAAAAATCTTTCGCTGCGTTTAATTCTTGCTCACCAGTATTTCTGTAAACGGTGATATCTTCTTGTAAAGTTGCTTTATTGATTGCAGAGTCAATAAAACTAATTTTTTTGTCCAATTCAGCTTTAGATATACTTGATCCGGGTAGCGTGGTTTTTTTATTACTTCTTAAATAATAGTTTATATCCGTGTAATTCTGTCCTGTATAATAGGTAATTGCATTTTTTTGATCAGCATTTAAACTTGCTAGCCATTTTTTACCATATTCTTCAAAAACAGCATAGTTTACCTGTTGTGTATTACTTGTAGATGTTGTAGCAGCTACACTAGTAGCACTCCCTACAAAAAACAGCGAACTGGCTGCTATTCCAGTAGCTAGTAATACTTTTGAAATATTTTTCTGATTCATTTCCGTTCCCTCCTAAAAATGGTTTTTATTGCTTAGAACCTATCTAAAATCTTTGCTATAATGTAGACAAAAAAGGATGTTTTCGATGATACACAACTATACAAGTAATATTTCTTGTGAACAGTTTGAACTGATTCGAGAAGATTTAGAAAACGCACGTAAAAAGACGCGCCCCCGCACAGTCGATTTGTACGAAGTATTCTGCGGCGTACTGTACCTGCTCACAACAGGTTGCCAATGGCGCAATCTGCCAAGTGACTTTCCACACTGGAAAACCGTTTATGCCTACTATCAAATTTGGCGGAAAGTAGACGAGAATGACACAAGTCTTCTCGAAAAAGTGCATAAAAAAATTGGTCGAAACCTATCGTGAGCAAAATGAACGTAAAAAGCAGACGAGTTTCTGCATCGTAGATGCACAAAGCGTGAAAAGCACATGGCAGCTGGTGAAAAAGGCTACGATGCCGGAAAGAAAGTGTCAGGAATCAAACGACATATCGCTGTAGATACCAACGGTCTCATTCATGCGATTCAGGTAACAACTGCGAATATAACAGACCGAGAGGGTGCTAACCAAATGTGTGAAAGACATAAGAAAGCATTGGACAAAGTGACAAATATACTTTGTGATGGTGGATACACGGGCCCATCATTCGCACAATCAATAAAAGAAACGATTAATTGTTCGGTTGAAGTTATTAAACGCTCTGAACTTCACAAGTTTGTCGTGTTACCGAAACGCTGGATTGTGGAACGAATTTTTGCTTGGTTGAACAATTACCGCAGACTGTGGAAGAACTGTGAACGAACACTTGAAAATAGTAGACAAAGTTGCTTATTGGCAGGTGTGGCGATTTTATTGAAAAGATTCTAGATAGGTTCTCAGCAAAAGTAGCAACGGGTCCTACAAATAAAGTTGTACTTAATGCACAAACAAGTGGGAGTGTTTTTATTCATTTATTTGTTACAGTCTGTTTCATTATGTTAGCTCCTTTTCTTTAGTTATTTGTTTTCTTGCTATTAAGATTATACTAATTATTTCGAGATGAATAGGTTATATAGTATCTATAGAAAAGTATAGAATCTATAAAACATTATATACAAATACATATAAGTTCAACGGCTCTGTTGCAAAGTTTAAAAATCACTCAAATTTATGAATGAACTATATAATTTTCCATATATTACTGAGCATTTATTCTGAATGAGTGTATGTTAATTCGCATTTTTTTAAGAAATTAAAACTTTGCAACAGAACCAATGGAGAGATGAAAAAATTGGTTCCGTTGCAAAGTTTTTTAACTAAAGCTAAACTGTAGGAAGATTGAGTTGAGGAGAATGATACATGAGATAC